>CAZPIZ010000210.1:0-3714 GCA_964586615.1 uncultured Acidimicrobiaceae bacterium
GTTTGGAGGCTTCTGTGACCCATTACCGCAGCAACTTGCGTGATCTGGAGTTCAACCTCTTCGAGGTTCACAAACTGGGCGACTACATCTCCGCCGCCTCCGACATGGACGCCGACACCGCACGTGATGTCGTCAGGGAAATCGAGCGTCTCGCCAGGGAAGAGTGGGCGGCCAGCTTCATCGAGGCCGACCGTGCCGATATCGATCTCGTGGACGGTGAGGTCAGACTCCCCGACTCCTTGAAGGCCAGCCTGGCCGCGCTCCGGGACGGTGGCTGGGACCGGGTGGGGCTCGACGTCGAGATGGGGGGGACGCCAATTCCCCACCTTCTCTTCTGGGCGACCCAGGAATTGCTTCTGGGAGCCAACCCCACCGCCACCTTCTACGCAGGCGGCCCCTTGTTCGCCCGTGTCATATTCGAGGAGGGAACCGACGAGCAGCGGGATCTGGCACGGTTGATGATCGAACGGGGCTGGGCGGGTTCGATGGCGCTCACCGAACCGGATGCCGGTTCCGATGTCGGCGCAGGCGTGACCAGAGCCCACCATATAGAGGACAACACCTATCACCTAGAAGGTGTGAAGCGGTTCATAACCGGGGGCGAGCACGACGCCACCGAGAACATCATCCACCTGGTGTTGGCTCGGCCTGACGTAGCCGGTCCCGGAACCAAGGGGCTGTCGCTCTTCATCGTCCCTAAATACCTGGTCAATCCCGACGGCTCTCTCGGCGAGCGCAACGGGATCATGGCAACCCGGATAGAGCACAAGCTGGGCTTGAAGGGCTCCACCACCTGTGAGTTGACCCTGGGTGAGAACCGGCCAGCGGTCGGCTATCTGGTTGGGGGAGTCCACGACGGAATCAGGCAGATGTTCCGCATCATCGAGCACGCCCGGATGACGATTGGAACCAAGTCGGCCGCAACGCTGTCGACGGGGTATCTCAACGCCCTGGAATACGCCCGGGGGCGTGTTCAGGGCCCTGATCTGGCCGAGGCGGCCGACAAGACCGCCCCCCGAGTGCCGATAATCCGCCATCCCGACGTGCGGCGGTTGTTGCTGTTGCAGAAGGCCCATGCCGAAGGCTTGCGGGCACTTTGGACCTATGCGGCATGGTCAAAGGATCAGGCCGACCTAACCGGTGAGGAGCGTTGGGCGCAGCGCACCGACTTCTTGTTGCCCCTGGTCAAGGGATACTCCTCGGAAAAGGCGTTCGAGCTTCTTGCCCAGTCGCTACAGGTGTATGGCGGTTCCGGTTACACCCAGGATTACCCCATCGAGCAGTACCTGAGAGACGCCAAGATCGACAGCATCTACGAAGGCACCACCGGAATCCAGGCTCTGGATCTCTTCTTTCGCAAGATTGTCCGCGACCAGGGACAGACCGTGGCGAACCTTTCGGCCGACGTAGCCGATTTCGTCAAGGGAGGCGGTGACGATGACGCAATTGGCGAGGAGCGGGAGATTCTGGGCCGGATGCTCGACGATGCGCAAGCACATGTCGGCGTTGCCGTTGGCCATCTGTTCGCATCCCGTGATGACCGGTCCCAGATCTACAAGACCGGTCTGCACCTCACCCCGCTCCTCGATTCAATGGCCGAGGTCGTTATCTCGTGGCAGTTGCTGCGACATGCGGAGATCGCAGCGTCCGGCGGCGGAGATGACGACTTCCTGACGGGCAAGGTTGTGTCAGCCAAGTTCTTCGTCCGCCATGTGGCCCCCAAGGTCGCAGCTCGCCGGGCCGCCGCCGAAGCTGAAGACGGCTCTTTGATGGAGATGGCCGAGGCGGCGTTCTGATCCCCGGATTCAGGCTTCCGTCTTCCGTCTTCCGTCTACCGTCTCGAAGATGAACTTTGCTTTCAGCGAAGAGCAGGAGGAACTCCGGCGGCTGGCCCGGAAATGGTTGTCCGAGAGGTCTCCCTCGGCGGTCGTGAGGAGCCTCATGGAGACCGACAACGGATACGATCCGGCCATGTGGGCCGAGATGGCCCACATGGGTTGGCAGGGGATGGCGATCCCGGAGGAGTACGGGGGGGCCGGGTTTGGTCAGCTCGAATTGGCGGTGCTATTCGAGGAGATGGGTCGGTCGCTCCTGCCGGCTCCGTTCTTCTCCACGGTTGCGCTGGGCTCGGCGGCAATTCTTGAAGGCGGTTCTGAGAAGCAGAAGCATGACATCCTGGGTCGGGTGGCGGCCGGAGAGGCGACCGTTGCGCTGGCCTTTACGGAGCAGAATGGGCGCTGGGACGAGATCGGTGTCGAGTCGGTGGCTGAGCCATCCGGCAACGGCTGGTCGATCAGCGGAACCAAGAGCTTCGTGCTCGACGGTCACACCGCCGATTTCCTGGTCGTCGCTGCCAGATCTCCCGAGGGCGTGAGCCTGTTTCTCGTGGAGGCCGATGCCGATGGAATTGCTCGTCGCCGGCTGGAGACGATGGATATGACCCGCAAACAGGCCGAGGTGATTCTGACCAACGTGACTGTATCCGATGACCGTGTGGTCGGCCCCCTCGGCGGGGGATGGGTGGTGATCGAAAGGGTGCTTGAAAAGGCCGTCGTGAATCTCGCCGCGGAACAAGTTGGTGGGGCTCAGAAGTGCCTCGAGATGTCGGTCGATTATGCCAAGACCCGTTACCAGTTCGGTCGCCCGATCGGTTCGTTTCAGGCCATCAAGCACAAGTGCGCCGACATGCTCGTCCAGGTCGAATCGGCGAAGTCGGCGTGCTACTACGCGGCCTGGGCAGCGTCGGAGGACAACGACGAGCTGGCAGTTGTTGCGCCTCTGGCCAAGTCCTACTGCTCGGAGGCGTACTTCCATTGTGCGTCCGAGAACATACAAATCCATGGTGGGATTGGCTTTACCTGGGAGCACGATGCCCATCTTTACTTCAAGCGCGCAAAGAGTTCCGAGTTGCTGTTCGGAGACCCGGCCTACCACCGTGCAAGGTTGGCGAACCGCTTGGGGTTGTGAGGGTTCTACGTTCTGCGTCCGAACGTAAGCCGTGTGACGTAGAACGTATGACCTAAAGCGCAATGACCCTCGCCATCACCCTCTTTTCCGTCCTCCTTTTCATCCTGGCGCTCGTTGTCTGGCAGCACGCTCAACGAGGTGGGCCGAAGGAAGTCACCTTTGGTGTCGAGAACGCAGTGTCGTTTATCAACTCTCGACTCGATGACGAGGTCCGCAGGAGGCTCGGGACGGACGGAGTGAGGCGAATCGTGGAATGGGAGATCTTCTATCTCCAGGGCCTCGCCCAAGACGATCGAAGGCAACCGGTCGAGACCGTCGCTGGTGATTACGGCCCGGCCGTTGAGTTCATAGGCGGTGAGATCGCTCGTGCCCACGGCCGCAGGTATTCGGCAGACGACATCGGGAGGGTTCTGGGTCTCGGCGTCTTGTATCTAAAGTCCATCGGAGCGATAGGTGACGAAGCAGGAGGGTTAGGCGAGTGATGGTGCGTTGCGGCTCTTGCCGCACACAGTTTGATGTCCCCGGGCCCGGGCGATTCCCGTGTCCAGTATGTGGGTCGGTGAACATGGTCAGAGGCGCAGCGGCTCCGGACCCCCGGGCAGCCCCAAGCACCAATTCGGTCCCACCGCCCCCCCGTCCTCCCGATGCGCCATCGCCCCGTACGGTCTGCACGGATTGCGGGTTCGGTTTCATCGTCGGCGCCATAGCCACCGCCAAGTGCCCGAATTGTGGAGCTGAGGTCCCAAC
>CAZPIZ010000211.1:0-3712 GCA_964586615.1 uncultured Acidimicrobiaceae bacterium
CTTCACAGCGATGCTCTTAGTCCGGCTTCGATAGCGCGGCCGGTGGCGACGAAGGCCCCTTCGGCGGCTAGATCGACATCGCCCCGTTCCGACCCGACCGCGCTCACGAAAACTACGTCGCCATCGAAACGAGTGTGGGCCGGCCGCAGGCACGCCCCCAGAGCGTCGTGGGAACGGACCGCCAACCGGGTCAGCTCCGCCCGCGACATCGCCGCCGTGGTCGCCACCACCACCAGGGTGGTGTTGGTCATCGCCGAACTGATCGCTTGGGGCGGTAAACCCGGCGGGGGCGGCACCGGCGATCCCCCAGTGAGCGGCTCGCCTTCCAGCGTGAAGACATCACCGACAGGATTGAGAACGACCAGAGCCGCGACCTTGTGGCCATCGGGTGTGTCGATCACGGCCGAACCGATTCCAGACCTCACCAGGAACTCAAACCCGCGCCATTTGGCGCAAGAAGTCCCGGTCCCGGCCCCGACCAGACCCATCTCGACCGGGTTGGGCGATGCGGCCCGATACGCCGCCGCCCCTTGCTCGGGGCCGGGGCGCCGGCCTCCGCCGTCAAGCGGCAGGTCGAACACGACCGCACCCGGAACGATCGGGACCGGTCCGGCCGGCGTCGGATGGCCACGACCGTCGACCAACAGTTCTCTGACCACCCCATCGGCGGCGGCGAGCCCAAACGCACTGCCGCCGGTGAGCAAAATCGCTTGTGCCTGCTCCACCCGCATCCCCACCGCCAACAGGTCGGTTTCCCGTGTTCCCGGGGCTCCACCTCGCACCTCGACGGTGGTGACGTTGGGTTCTGGCAATACCACCACCGTGCAACCCGTCCGGTTCTCAAGGTCGGTCCAGTGTCCGACCTCGATCCCGGGAATGGCGGTGAGGGTCACGAATACCTTCTGGGCAGCCGCGGCCCGATCTGGCACACTATCTCGTAGGCGATGGTTCCCAGGCGGCTGGCCCACTCGTCGGCGGTTATCTCTTCATCTCCCTGTCGACCGATAAGAACCACCTCGTCCCCTACCTGCACAGGGGCGTCGCCGACATCGACCACGATCTGATCCATGGTCACCGTTCCGGCCAAAGGATGCCGCCGGCCACGGATGAGAACCTCACCTTGATCGGACAATCCCCGGGGAAAGCCATCGGCATATCCAATTGGGACGGTGACGACGGTTGAATCATGAGGGAGGGCTCGCCGCCGACCGTATGAAGGTCGGTCGCCTGAGGCGAGTCGCTGGGTGTATGCCACCCGGGAAACGATACGCATGGCCGGCCGCAGGGAAACCCGGGATCGGGTCGTGGGCCCGGGATGGATCCCGTAGATACCGATGCCCGCCCGGACCAGGTCCCGGCGAGCATCGGGGTAGAGAATCCCCCCGGCGGTGTTGGCGAGATGGGTCATGGGGACATTCAGATCGCCTACCGCAGCGTCAAAGGCGGCGATTTGCCTAGCCGTGAAGTCATCTATCTCCTCAGAGACTGCGAAGTGGGTCCATATGGCCTCGACCCTGATTCCAGCCGAACGCGAAGCCTCCACCAGGATCGGAAGATCCGACCGAGCCGCCCCTACCCGGTGCATTCCGGTGTCGACCTTGATATGAACCCGATCGGCACCAGCCGCCCGCAGGGCTTCCACGAAACCCAGCCGGTAGACGGTCGGAGTGAGGTCCCACCGAACCACCTCGGCCGCGTCTGATGACGCTGGTTCGGACAGCAAGAGGATGGAGCCTTCGATCCCGGCCTCGCGCAGGCGAACCCCTTCTTCGACCAGGGCTACCGCCAGCCAGGAAGCACCGGCTTCGACAGCAGCCTCGGCGACCGGAACATCGCCGTGGCCGTATCCGTCGGCTTTGACGACCGCGCACAGCTTCGCCGGCGCGATGACTTTCGCAAGCATGCGGACGTTGTGCCGGATGGCCTCGAGATCCACCTCGACCCGCGACGGCCTCACCTGAAGGCTCCGATCTCCTCGAGCAATCGCATCGCGGTGACAACCCGGGCCTTTGCCAGCTCGGCCCCGGCCCGGCCATGCCAGTAGGCCGCCGATCGGGCGGCGATGATGGGTTTCTGACCGCCGGCTAGAAGGGCTGCGGTCATACCGGCGAGAACGTCTCCGGTTCCGATTGTCGCCAGCTCCGGCCCACCTGTGTTGACCACCCATGGCACACCTCCGTCGGTCACAAAGGTCGGATTGCCCTTGAGGAGGACGGTGGCTTCAATCCCGGCGGCAAGTTCACGAGCCGCGGAGTACGTCGGGGGCCGGCCCGCCAGTCTTTCGAACTCGCCCGCGTGGGGGGTGATGACCGCGTCACCACGCGCAAGGGTTCGATCCGGCGCCACCGCCCCCAGGGCGTCCGCATCAACCACGACCGGCCCATCCCAGTTGGAGAGAAGCTTCACGGCCAGGTCGGCCCGATCAGTGCCCAGGCCGGGTCCGATCAAGAGCACGTCATAGCGCTCGGGAAGATCGTCGAGCGAGTAATGCAAAAGCTCCGGTGCCGCCGCGGCCGCCACGTGGGAAGCCTCTTCAGGGACCGCCAGACCCACGGCACCTGCACCAAAGGCGAGGGCGGCTTTGCCTGCGAGCACGGCGGCGCCGGTCATACCGGAGGCACCCCCAACCACCAGCACGGAACCGGCCGACCACTTGTGAGCCGTTCTGGGGCGCGAGGGACAGGGAGCGTCGGCCGCATCGGTGAGGAGCAGTTCCGGGTCGCCGCCATCCAGGCCGATGTCAGCGACCATGACTTCTCCGCATACATCGGGACCGGAGGCGATCACATGGCCAACCTTCAGGGCATGGAACGTGACGGTTCGTGAGGCCTGGAAGGCGGCCTCGGCGATGACCCCGGTCGCCGGGTCGAGGCCGCTGGGAACATCAACCGCCAGGACCGGATGGCGGGTATCGATCCAGTCTCTCACGACTGCCGGCATTCCTGCCCGGAAGCCACCACCGAAGAGAGCATCGATCACAAGATCGGTTGAGTGTGGCGATCCGAGCGCAGTGATCGGCACCCCTGCGGTCCGGGCCTTCCCCATTGCAGCTATTGCAGCGGTGGTCCGGGGATCTCCGAAGGCTAGGACTTCGACCCCGACGCCACGCTGGCGCAACAAACGCGCCGCCACATATCCGTCGCCGCCGTTGTTGCCCGGGCCTGCCAGCACAGCGACCCTGGTTCCGTAACCGGCACCCATTCCGACCGCCGCCAGCGCCACCGCCCGACCGGCCCGTTCCATCAGGAGGTCGACCGGCTCAGCGCTGTTCTGATCGAGGCGGGCGGCCTCGGAGGGGGTGATGATCGGGCGCATCTACGGATGCTCTCCCATCGATACCGCCATGACCAGGGCAGTGGTGTCGGTGTGGGTGATTGTGACAAGAACCTCGGTGACGCCAAGCATTTCTGCCCGGCGGGCAGCGGTTCCCCGGAGCACCACCCGCGGTTGTCCACCGCCGGTGATCTCGACGTCCGTCCAGCGGATCCGTCGCCATCCGGTACCCAGCGATTTCATCACCGCCTCCTTGCCGGCAAACCGGGCGGCGTAACGCCGGGCCGGTTTCGCAAAGCGAGATGCGTATTGGCGCTCGTGTTCGGTGAAACAGCGCTCGGCAAAACGCGGGTATCGCTCGAGAACGGATTCCACCTTGGCGATGTCGGCCAAGTCGACGCCAAGTCCGACGATCTTCATGGGAGAACAGTAGGCAGTA
>CAZPIZ010000212.1:0-3712 GCA_964586615.1 uncultured Acidimicrobiaceae bacterium
ATCATCGCCCGGCTTCTGACCGGGCTGTCGGCAGGCTCGCCGCTCGAAGTGCTGGCCCTCGACGACGGCGCCGGCCTGGTCCGACGGGCGGCCCGGGTCGCTGGGGGCTCGGCTCCTGCAATGGAGTTCCTGCCCCTGAAACCCACCCACACCGAGGACGACAGCACTGAGGCCGCCCGGCTGCTCGCCCTCGCGCCCGCCGCCGCCGTGGTGGTGGTCGGGGGGGACGGGACGGTGCGGGCAGTAGTGGAGGGATGGCCGGACGCCCCGTTGGTAGCGGTGAGCGCCGGCACCAACAACGCTCTCGCCCTGACCCAGGAGCCCACCCTTCTTGGCTACGCCACTGCCCTGGCGGTCGAGATGGGCCTCGACTGTTTCCGGCCGCTGCTCCGGGTGGAGGTGACAGGGGCGGGATCGCCGGTGACGGCGGTGGTGGATGCCGTTGGGGTCCGCCACCAGTGGGTCGGATCGGCGGCGTTGTGGGAGCCGTCTGAGCTTGTGGAGGCCCTGGTAACAGTTGCTCATCCCGCGGCTGTGGGCATCGCCTCGGTGGCCGCTGCCTTTGGCCCCCTCCCTGCCGGACACGCCCGGTACCTGCGCTTTGGTCCGGGCAGAACGGTACGGGCGGTGCTGGCGCCGGGGCTGGTTCGTGACGTGGAGATCGCCGAGGTCCGCAACCTGGGGATGGGGGAATCGGTACCCGTCGACCCCAAGGTCACCATGCTCGCCCTCGACGGCGAGCGCCGGCTGGCGGCTGGTGGGACGGTGCTCACATCACGGTCGGGTCCCTACCTGCTCGAACCCTATGCCGCCCTCGCCAGGCGCCTCGGGGAGCCACGGAGGGCCGAACGGCACTACCGTGGGAGACGAACCGAGGAGTAGGTTCGGGCTAAGGCCTCCGCGGCGAGGTCGACCATCGTGACCCGTATGGCGGGCCAACGTTCACGAAGGAGGTGGCGAGTGGAGATTCCCAACGAGCACCTGGTGGGCATGTACTCCACCATGGTCAAGATCAGACATTTCGAGGAGCGCATCA
Organism: uncultured Acidimicrobiaceae bacterium; assembly: GCA_964586615.1. GTDB lineage: Bacteria > Actinomycetota > Acidimicrobiia > Spongiisociales > ZC4RG35 > DATEEG01. The sequence goes on from CAZPIZ010000212.1 coordinate 1,037, forward strand.
AGGAAATCTACTTCGAAGGCAAACTGCCGGTCTTCGACATCGCGGCCGGGCCGGTCCCGGGTGAGATGCATCTGGCGGCCGGTCAGGAGCCGGTGGCGGTGGGAGTGATGTACCACCTGAAACCGGGCGATGCTATCACCGCCACCCATCGGCCCCACCACGTGGCGATTGCCCAGGGCGTCGATCTGAAGGCCATGGCCGCCGAGATCTTCGGCAAGGACACCGGACTCGGCCACGGCAAGGGAGGCCACATGCATCTCTTCTCGGTGGAGCCCAACTTCGGATGCTCGGGCATCATCGGGGAGGGCATGCCGGTGGCGGTGGGAGCGGCCCTGGCCTTCAAGAAACGGGGACTCGAGAACGTGGCCGTATCTTTCTTCGGCGACGGTGCCGCCAACCAGGGGGTCTTCCACGAGTCTCTCAATCTGGCCGCCCTCTGGGACCTGCCGGTCGTTTTCATCTGCGAGGACAATTCCTTCGCCATCTCCGTTCCCAAATCCGAGTCGACGGCCATCTCGGACAACAGCGACCGGGCAGCCGGCTACGGCATCCCCGGGGTATTGGTGCCTCGGAATGACCCGGTGGCGGTGTACGAGGTGGCGGCAGAAGCCATTCGCCGGGCCCGGGCAGGCGAGGGACCCAGCCTCATCGAGGTGCGGACCGACCGACTGTGGGGACACTTCGAAGGTGACGCCGACGCTTATCGCACCGATGAGTTTAAGGCGGCCATGGCCGAACGCGACGCCGTCAAGTTGTACGGGCAGGCTCTCCTGGATCGGAAGGTAACCACCGAGCAGGACCTGGAGCAGATCCGCGCCCGGGCCTTCTCCGAGGTGGAAGACGCCATCGAGTTCGCCCGTTCAAGCCCTTATCCCAACCCGGAGGACGCCCTCCTCCACGTCTTCGCATAGGAGCCGACCATGACGACTCTTCTTACCGAGCGCAAGCTCACCACCCAGAAGGCAATCGCCGAGGCGATCGCCCAGGAGATGGAACGCGATCCGGCGGTCTTCGTGATGGGCGAGGACATCGGCGTCTATGGCGGCATCTTCGGTGCCACCGAGGGTTTGCTGGCGAAATTCGGACCGGAGCGGGTGATGGACACACCGATCTCTGAGACCGGGTTCATCGGGGCGGCGGTGGGCGCCGCCATCGCCGGGATGCGCCCCATCACCGAGCTCATGTTCGTCGACTTCTTCGGCGTCTGCATGGACCAGATCTACAACAACATGGCGAAGGTCCACTACTTCAGCGGTGGCAACGTCAAGGTGCCGATGGTGCTCACCACCGCGGTGGGGGGCGGGTACTCCGACGCCGGCCAGCACAGCCAGACGCTGTGGGGCATCTTCGCTCACCTTCCCGGCATGAAGGTGGTGGTTCCCTCAAATCCCTACGACGCCAAGGGCCTGATGATCGCTGCCATCCGTGACGACAACCCGGTCCTGTACATGTTCCACAAGGGCGTGCTGGGTCTCGGCTGGATGACCCACAACCCTCGGGCCACCGGGCCGGTACCCGAGGAGTCGTATGTGGTTCCGATCGGCCAAGCGGCGGTGGCCCGGGAAGGCAGCGACGTCACTATCGCCACCATCGGCCTAACCGTCCATCGAGCCCTCGACGCCGCCGAAGAGCTGGCGTCGGATGGGATCTCAGCGGAGGTGCTCGACCTCCGCAGCCTGGTACCCCTCGATCGGGAAGCGATCCTCGCCTCGGTCCGCAAGACCCACCGCCTGGTGGTTGCCGACGAGGACTACCGAAGCTTCGGGATGACCGGAGAGGTGATCACCACCGTGGTGGAAGGCGCCTTCGACTACCTCGATGCACCTCCGGTGCGAGTGGCGATACCCGATGTGCCCATCCCCTACAGCCGGCCGATGGAGCAGTTCGTCCTGCCCGACCCGGGCAAGATTGTCACGGCCGCCAAGACGGTGCTGGGTAAGTAGCGGAGGCCGGGCGCGTGGCCATCGACGTGGTGCTCCCGGTCATCTCGGCCGCTGGCGACGACGGGGTGGTTACAGCGTGGATGGTCGATGAGGGGGCCCGGGTCAAGGCTGGGCAGCTGATCGCCGAGATGCAGGCCGAGAAGGTCGCCACCGACGTATTCGCCCCGGCCGACGGAGTGGTCAGAGGGTTGGTAGCGGTGATGCAGCCCGTGCCTCAAGGGAGCGTCATCTGCCGTATCGAGGAGTCGGAGAAGGGAGCCGCCGAGCCGGCTCCGGCTCCCGAACCCGGCCGGCCGGTAGCGTCACCCGCCGCCCGGCGATTGGGCGGTGAACTGGGCATCGACCTGGCTGGCTTGACCGGTAGCGGACCGGGTGGGCGGATAACTGAGGGCGATATCACCGCCGCAGCCGGACGAAGGCCGGCCGGGGTTCGACTCACCGGTCTGCGCGCCACCATCGCCCGCAACATGCGCGCCAGCCTTGCAGGCACCGCTCCGGTGACGCTTACGACCACTGTCGACGTCACCGAGACTATCCCCCGGCACATCACCGCCTGGGTGGTGCGGGCAGCCGCCCTCACCTTGATGGAGCATCCCGACTTGAACGGCACAGCCGAGGGCGACATCTTCTACCCGAGCGCCACGGCCCATGTTGCGATCGCCATTCAGACTGAGGACGGCCTGGTTGCCCCAGTGGTGCGGGATCCCGGCTCCCGAACCCTCGAGGAGGTGGC
>CAZPIZ010000213.1:0-3704 GCA_964586615.1 uncultured Acidimicrobiaceae bacterium
AGCCCCGGCAAACCCCGGGCCTCCAGTGCCGGGTCGAAGCGGTACAGAGGCCAGTGGCCCGATTCGGTCGCCTGCTTCTGATGCTCCATCTGATTGGTCATATCGATGCCGTGGGCGATGCAAGGGCTGTAGGCGATGATGAGGGAGACCCCGGGGTGCGCTTCGGCCTCGGCAAACGTGCGGACGGTCTGGGTCATGTTGGCACCCATTGCGATCTGACCGACATAGACGTTGCCGTACGCCATAGCGATCTGTCCGAGGTCCTTCTTCCCGGTGGCCTTACCTCCCGATGCGAACTTGGCGACCGCGGCCCTGGGGGTGGCCTTAGAGGCCTGTCCACCAGTGTTGGAATAGACCTCGGTATCGAGCACGAGGACGTTGACGTCCCGCCCCGAGGCGAGCACGTGATCCAGTCCACCGAATCCGATGTCGTAGGACCAGCCGTCGCCACCCACGATCCAGATAGAGGTGCGCACCAGGGAGTCGGCCACCGAGTCGAGCCTCGTCGCCAGCGTCGAGTCGACGCTCGACAAGATCTGGCGAAGGCGTTCGACCCGGACACGCTGCTCCTGGATCCCGGCTTCGCTCGACTGATCCGCCTCGAGCAAAGCTATTCCAATGTCCCCGAGGTCCTCTAGGAGTGCAGTGACAAGCAGCTGCGCTTCGGCTTCGAGACGCTCCATCCCAAGACGCATACCCAGCCCGAATTCGGCGTTGTCTTCGAAGAGCGAGTTGGCCCACGCCGGGCCCCTGCCCTGTGAATCGACCGACCATGGTGTGGTGGGAAGATTGCCGCCGTAGATCGAAGAACACCCGGTGGCATTGGCGATGAGGGCGCGGTCACCGAACATCTGTGAAAGCAGCTTCAGATAGGGGGTCTCCCCACAGCCGGCACACGCACCCGAGAACTCGAACAGTGGCCTGGCGAGCTGCGACCCCTTGACCGAATCGAGCCTGAGCTGAGTCCGGGGAAGATCCGGAATTCCGAGGAAGAACTCGAAGTTGGCTCGCTCACCTTCAAGATCGGCCGGTTTCGGGGCCATGTCGATCGCCCGATGCCGCACCTCTTCTTTGGAATGGGCCGGACAGATCTGGACGCAAACACCGCATCCCGTGCAGTCGTCGGGGGCGACCTGAATCGTCAGGAGTTTCCCTGCATATTCGCGTCCGTCGGCGGGTTTCGACAGGAAGCCCGAAGGCGCGTTTTCCAACGCCGATGGATCGAAGATCTTGATGCGTATGGCTGCGTGTGGGCACACCAGGGCACAGCGGGCGCAGTCGATGCAGATCGACGGGTCCCAGAATGGGATCTCTTCACCAATCGATCGTTTCTCCCATTTGGCAGTGTCGGTGGGAAAGGTGCCGTCGACAGGCATCGCCGACACCGGGAGCAAGTCTCCCTTGCCCGCCATCATCATCCCGGTGACCCTTTGCACAAAGTCGGGCGCCGCCGCCAAACGACCGGCAAGGAACGGAGCCGACGGCGCTTCGATACCAGCGACGAGGTCCTCAGCGGGGACCTCGACCCGCTGGAGACCCTCAAGAGCGCGATCGACGGCTGCAAAATTGCGCCGCACCACAACCTCGCCCCTCTTGCTATAGCTCTTGGAGATCTCGTCCTTTATCGCCTCGATGGCTTCGTCGAGGGGAAGCACCTTGGTGAGCGCGAAGAAGCAGACCTGGAGGACCGTGTTGATTCTCCCCCCAAGCCCCGCTTCCCGCGCCACGCCGGCGGCGTCCACCACCCAGAGTTCGATGCCTTTCTCGATGATCCCGGCCCGAAGGCGGGTCGGAAGGTGACGCCAGACTGCTCCGGCGTCATAGGGTGAGTTGAGAAGAAGACTTGCACCAGGAGCGGCCAGTTCGAGAAGATCAACATCGTCGAGAAACTGGAACTGGTGGCATGCAACAAAGGTGGCTTGATTAGGGCCGATCAGGTAGGTGGAGAAAATGGGGCGTGGACCGAACCTGAGATGGGAGACGGTCCGGGAGCCTGCTTTCTTGGAGTCGTAGACAAAGTATCCCTGGGCATGAAGAGGTGTCTTCTCCCCGATGATCTTGACTGAGGCCTTGTTGGCTCCGACCGTCCCATCGCTTCCCAGGCCGAAGAGCACTGCTCTGGCCACGTCGGAGGGCTCTTCCCACGAGCCCGGATCGAACTGAAGGCTTGTTCGGGTCACGTCGTCGAAGATGCCGACCGTGAAATGGCGGATCTGGTCGTCGTTTCGAAGAGCTTCGAAGACGGCATCGACCATGGGCGGTGTGAACTCTTTCGACGAGAGCCCGTAGCGGCCACCAAGAACCGTGGCTGGCATTGGCCCGGTGGCAGCGAGGGCGGCCACCACATCCACATATAGAGGCTCCCCGACCGCTCCCGGCTCCTTGGTCCTGTCCAACACGGCGATCGCTTCGGTCGACACCGGAAGCGCCGCTCGGAAGGCGGCAATATCGAACGGCCGGTACAACCGGACAATGATCATTCCCACCTTTTGACCGGCTGCGATCAACCTCTCGACTGCCTCCGAGGCGGCTCCTGCCGCCGATCCCATGACCACGATGACCCGCTCGGCATCCGGGTGACCAACGTAATCAAAGTTGCTGTACTGCCGACCCGTCAGCCTGGCCAGCCGATCCATCTCCTCCTGAACGATTGCCGGCACCGCCTCATAGAACGGATTCACCGCCTCCCGCGCCTGGAAGTAGACGTCAGGGTTTTGCGCCGAGCCACGAAGGACCGGACGGTTGGGATTGAGAGCCCTGCTGCGATGCTGAACTATCAATCCCGGGTTGATGAAGTCCCGCATTTGGGATATCTCAAGCCCACGGATCTTGGCTACCTCGTGAGAGGTTCGGAATCCGTCGAAGAAATGAAGAAACGGGACTCTCGATCTCAGGGTGGCGCTATGGGCCACGAGGGCAAGATCCTGAGCCTCCTGAACCGAGGTCGAGGCCAGCATTGCAAAGCCGGTCTGCCGCGCCGCCATGACATCGGAGTGATCGCCGAAGATGGACAACGCGTGTGTTGCCACAGTCCGGGCTGCGACGTGAATCACCGTCGGAGTGAGCTCTCCGGCGATCTTGTACATGTTGGGGAGCATGAGCAATAGGCCCTGGGAGGCTGTGAACGTGGTTGCGAGGGCCCCGGCCAGCAAAGCCCCATGGACAGCGCCGGCCGCTCCGGCTTCGCTTTGCATCTCGATCACGTCCGGGACGATTCCCCAGGCGTTGGGCTGGCCGCGCTGCGACCACGCATCGGCCAGCTCTCCCATGGGCGAAGCCGGAGTGATCGGATATATCGCGATCACCTCGCTCAGAGCGTGAGCCACCCTGGCCGCGGCTTCGTTGCCGTCGAGCATGAGATCGAAACCCGGCATCTAGAAACCCACGAGTTGGGACGGGGGCCAATCCAACAAAATGAGGGCGATCATAAGCGAAGCGCTGATCGCGGTCCCAGGACCAGAGCAAGTTCAGGTGGGAGGGCACCCCAGTTTTTCAAGCGCAGACGGGCGACCACCAGGCCTCCAGCTCCGAGGACGACCAGCGCGATCCTGGTCAATAGGTTCATCGGGTTTCTTCCTTTCCTGCGGTCGGGTCTCCGACAAGTGTGTGGCGATAGGGTCCGGTCAACTAGGGCCGAATGTCACCCGGACCCGGCCGAACGGCCAGGTCATCGGAATTTGGGTCATCGGAATTTGGGTCATCGG
>CAZPIZ010000214.1:0-3676 GCA_964586615.1 uncultured Acidimicrobiaceae bacterium
ACCGATATCTACGTCGCTCGCACCGATGGGTCGACCTGGCGCCGCTATGCCCTCGGGGGCAACTACGAGCCGGAAGCCTTTTCAATCGATACCCGGACCCTCTTCGTGCTCGAGTTTCTCCCCACCAACAATCCCGACCACTACGAGGTTCATCGCCTCGACCTCGAAACCGGGGCCGTCATCAACGACTACACACCGGAGGTGGGGCTCGACACCTGGATGAAAGGCCATGCCCGCGGTCAGGTCATGGCGCCCGATGGGAGGTTTCTCTACACCCTCTACTCCCTCGACCCAGGGGAAGAACCCATCAAGGACCCGGCCCTCTACAACTCCCCCAACTATCGCGCCTTCGTGCATGTGATCAGCTTGGAGGAAGAGTGGTCGTTCTGCATCTTTCTGCCATACCCGTTCGGCCAGACCACCGTGGATTCGATCGGCCTGGCCGTGTCGCCCGACGGTCAAACCCTGGCCGCACTCGACACGCGGCAGGGTCTGCTGGTGGAAATGGACACGGTGGAGCTGGCAGTCACTGACCAGCATCAGGTCGGGCAGTCCGACTCGGTCGGGCCGGTTCCAATGACGATCGGCCCGGACGGGGTCATCTACACGAGCTTCGGTGGCACCTCCGTCCTCGCCCTTGACGTCGAGTTCCGCCACCCAGTCTCCGGGATGGAGGCGGCAGGAGTCGTACGATCGCTGGACCTCTCCGAGGATGGACGATTCCTGAGGGTGGCCGTACCCGACCGGATCCACGTGATGGACCTGACGACAGGAACCGAGGTCGGAGGCTTATTGATCCCCGAGGCGGCCAACCAGGTCATCCTCGGGCAGGCCACCAAGACCAAGTTCGAGGTCTTCACCTGCGCCTGCTGAACGGCCGCCACATCACGGGCGGGGTGGGCTCACCCATTCAAAATGAGCGGCATCCGGAACCAGCCAGTTGCCACCCCAGGTGAAACCCCACCGCTCCATGATCGAGACCAGCCGAGGATCCTGAACGGTTACCTGGCCTGTGGGGTTGGCGGCGTAATTGAGGTCGACCGCCACCCCCCAGGCATGACGCGAGAGGGATCGGGTCCCACCGATGAAACGGGGGTTGTAGCAACCATCGAAGGTTTCGATGAGGAAGCCGAGGTTGGACTGTTGAAGCTCCTCCATTGCACCGCGCAGAGAATCGAGGATCCCGACATGACAGGTCGTCATCCCGAGCAGCGGCACATCCACGGTGGCCAGGTTGCCCGCGAGCCACTCATCGGCGATATCGAAGGACCCCGACCCCCCCATCCTCAGGAAGAACTCCCCGAACTCGGACTTGATGACCACCTGTGGGAGAACGGCGTCGCCGTGCCGAAGAAAAGGGGTCTCTCCCGGCGCCCTGATCCGCGCTGCCACTCCCTCCGGGAGCACGCCTCGAAAGGATCGTTCGAAGGCCGCCCGGTCCCCCTCGAATGTCACCAGCAGGTATCGAGGAGTGGTGACCCCGAGCGCCAATCCGGTCTCGATCGTCGTGACGATTTCGGCGGCCCCGACGACCGGGTCAGGCAGGACTCCAACGATGCTGAGGTCAAATCCATTCGACGACAACACGTCTCCTGCCGCAGCGGCCCGCAGCTCGGCCGAACTCTCGCTGAGAACTACCTCACCCTCTTGCAGGCTCCCCAGGGTGATGCTCCACTCGGCCGGGGCGATCTCGGCATAGACATTGTCGACCGCCGAGGCCTCCAGCGGTACGACCAGGCCATCACCCGCCTCGGAATCGAGCCACACGAGGTCGGACCTAACCTCGGAAACGATTGACACTCCATCGATGGCTCGAACTGCCAACGCCAGGCCGGCGGGCAGCCCACCCGAGGTCCACACCACCAGCAATCTTGAACTTGGCAGGCTCGATCCAGTTTGGGGCTCGACCCCTGTCGTCGACCCACCGGCGACTGTGCTCGAGGATGTCGCGGACGGAGTGGTCGAAGAAACCGGGCCGACCGACGTGGTCGTGACGCCAACCGACGTAGTCGTGACGGCGGGGGCCTGCCCGGACTGAAGGGCTGTGACACCGGCCGCCCCCACCACCAGTCCGACAAGCCCGGCCGCCAGCGAAGCTCGCCATCGTTTCAAGAGCCATTCTCCGAAGAAGGTTCGATGAGGATGGAGGCTATGGCAATCATCTCGTCCAGGGAAGCGGTGGCAGATCCGATCGACACCGATGTCTCGTCCTCGGTCCACTCGAGCAAACCCAACATGGGCGAGTAACGCCCGGTCGTCCCCCGCACCTCGACGGCGCGGGCATCGGGGTCGAGTGGTGGGGCAAGTGTCAATTCTGGTTGGGAGGCGATGTGCACCGACCGTCCTCCGGCCCCGAACAGATCCACCAGGACCGCCTCTCCGGCGGCTCTGACTATCGGCTCGGAGTACTCCGCCAAACCGACGGGCAACCAGGCCCGCTGAAGCGCCTCGGCGTCGGCCGGCGTCTCGGGCCAATCGGCCGGTAAGGACAGCCTGGTGCCCGGCAACTCATTTGCCAGGTCCACGAGAGCCGACGACTCCAGCGAGCCGGAGACCAACGCATCAAAACCATCGCCGTGAACGAAAACCCTGTCACCACCCCCTGACCCGAAGATTGGACCCCCCGAGGGTTCGAGCGCATTGACCCCGGTGCCGTCGTTTCCGAACAACCCAGGGCCGGCCCATTCGTCGGTTAAATCGAGACGAATCCAGGCCCGACCATCGCTCCACGCCCAAATCGTTGTGGCGACTCGGCCGCTCACGGTTCCGGCTGCCACCAGCGGAAGACCGGGGTCGACCGGCGGCACCAGGGCCAGATCGGTCCGGAAACCGGCGTCAAGCACAACACCATCCTCGCTTGGTTCGAGCTTGGCGACGACCTCGCTGGTCAGGTCGACATCAACATATTCAACGACGAGATAGGGGGTACCGGGCTGATCGACGTAACCACGACGGGCCGCCCACAACGTGCGGTCCGTCGACCCACCAGGAGAAACAGCGACCTGCAACGGAATGAAGCTGTCACGGTCGAGCCAAATCGCCACGAGATCGGTGGGGTGGATCTCACGCCAGTTGCCAACCTCGAAATACGCATCCAACAGCGGACCGGCCTGGGCGGCGCTGACGATGAACGCCACGGTGGGTCGGCCCAGGAGCTCACCGCTGTCGAAACGTTCGGGCTCGATTCCGTTGCGAAGGACCGAGGACGGCACGACCGCGTCCAGTGGGGCGGGCACGATGACCGAGAAAGGATCTCGTCCGGTCGTGACCCGTGTTCGCGGCTCCCCATCGGGGCAGCCTCCGAGGGTCGGACATGGAAACGGGGTCGAGACTGCGGCGGTTTCGCCGTCGACGGCCAACGTCCACGAGTTGACCGGCCAGCCGACCGGCCCGCTTGTCTGGGTCACGTCGATCGTCAGAAGTTCAGGAGACCGATAGGCCAGCTCGCCCAGATAAGTCCGTTGAGCGTCAGGGTTGATCGACTCCGTAACCGTGAAGGAGGCGGTCAACCGATGTACCGCCGCCTGAGCGGCGACAACTGCCTCCGGGAGCTCGACGGCGAACGAGGTCCGGGGGCCACCGATACCTCCGGCGACGACAACCCCAATGACAGCCCCCAGAGCGAAGCCGGTGGCCACCGACCACCGGCGAACTGTCGGACGCCTTCGAGGAAGTC
>CAZPIZ010000215.1:0-2135 GCA_964586615.1 uncultured Acidimicrobiaceae bacterium
CCTTCCTCGATTGGGATTAGCTGTGGGGGATCACCGGCACCAGGAGCCGTGACGGTGCCCCCGGCCCGGTGTGGATTCCCACCCGACCGCCGAACACCTCCTCCGGTCTGTCGTGCGGGTCGTCGTGCAGGAAGGGGCCGCATCCGGTCAACCGGTTCTTGAATGTGGTGAGCGAGGCCGGCCCCAGGTCCCCTTCGTACTCGTAGTCCTTGCCCAGGACGGTCAGACCCAGCCGATACCCCGCCGGCACGACGATCGAGGTCGGCCAGATCTCGACGTCGAGCTCGTACACCTCACCGGGGATCAGCGGTTCGGCCCGGTCGTGGGTGTGGTACGGGCGGTAGGGGAGGGTCAGCTCCGGGTCGAGACGCCGGTGCGAGGCGCGCAACCAGCCCTGGGCGATGGGGGTGTGCGGATCGATGGCACCCTGAAACGTGACCTCCTCGCCTTCGGGGTCGAAGACGCGCACCACGGCGAAGATGTCGGCGTCGTTCGTCGCCGACGACACGAACAGCTTCAAGGCCAGAGGCCCGGTGATCTCGGTCTCGTTGCCGAAAGGCTCTTGGAGGAAGGTCACGCCCGAGCCGGTGGCGTCGTAGTCGACCACCTGGTCACTTCTCGGCGCATCGGGGGAGAGTGTCGTTGCTCCTGCGTCGAGAGCGAGCGTTGTCCACCGAGTGCCGGGAAGGGGCCACGTCTCGGCGAGGCGCTCCTCGAACCGGTCGAGGTGCCGGATCTGGAGGCGAACCGGAGGCTCCCGGTCCCACCCGTTGTCCTCGCCCTTCAGGTAGTGGGCGAAGAACCGCTTCTGTAGGCCGACCCCGTATTCGGTGTAGAAGTGGGTCCAGTGCTCCAGACCGTGGATCTCCAGCCATTTCTGCTCGGTGGCTGAGCGAACGAACCCTTCCACGTTTCCCCTGAGATGGAGCCCCTGCCCACCCCAGTTGCCCGCGGAGAGGAGGGGCACGTCGATCTTGGGCCAGTCGTGTGACCGATCCCTGTGGAACCCGTCGTCGACGGGGTGATCCCTCACGTCGGCACCGAGGTCGGCTCGGTTCCGTGCCAGCTCGTCATCGCTCAGGTTGAAGTCACCGGTCACGGGCTCACCGGTGACCTGGCTCACCGCACCCCGGTCGCCGAGCCCGTGTTGGACGGTCTTGACCTGCATGTCGTACCAGTTCGCCCAAAAGGTGGAGAGGATGCCGCCGTGGTGAGTCATGTCCCGGTAGAAGTCGGCCGCTCCCTCCCACACGCACATCGCGGTGAGGTGTTCGGGCTGTCTCGAAGCGGCGTGCCACTGGTTGATTGCGTAGTAGGAGATCCCGTTGAGACCGACCTTCCCGGTGCTCCACGCCCGGGTACCGGCCCATTCGATGCAGGCGACGAGATCGTCGGTCTCGCGCGGGGAGAAGACGTCGACGTAGCCGGGTGAGCGGCCACAGCCCCGGGAGTCGACCCGGACCACGGCGTAACCATTGGGCACCCACTTCTCGGGGTCGACGACTTCCCAGCTCTGATATTGGTTGCTCGACCCTGCTTCGACGTCGGGGTGCTGGGAGGTCATGAGACGCCACTGGTCCGGGTAACCCTCCTGGAAGGCGAGCCCCTTGGCGTACGGCCCGTAGGAGAGGATGACCGGGAACGAGCCGTCGGGGTCGGGTCGGAAGACGTCGGCGCGCAGCACCAGACCGTCGTCCATCTCGATGGGCACGTCCCAGTCGATGTGCATCGGGGTCGGCATAACGGGACCAGGAGGGTAATGGCTAATCTGCTCACACTCGATTGCGGCACAATCGTTGCAAAGTGTGGCGGATTCGCCAAGGAGTCGATGAGACATGGCGCGAGGAGAGCAGTTCGACGTGGTCGTGGCCGGGGCCGGTCACAACAGCCTGGTGGCGGCGGCCTACCTGTCGAAGGCGGGTCTGCGCTGTCTCGTGCTCGAGGCCCGGCCGGTCATCGGGGGCAACACCGCGACAGAGGAACTCACCCTTCCCGGTTTTCACCACGACACCTGCTCAACCGCCCACAACATCATCCAGGCGAGTCCGACGCTCCGCTACGACGAACTGAATCTCGGCGAGTACGGCCTCGTGTACATCCAGCCCGACCCGGTGGTCCACCTCCCGTTCCCCGAT
>CAZPIZ010000215.1:2235-3669 GCA_964586615.1 uncultured Acidimicrobiaceae bacterium
CCGAACCTCACCGATGACACGTTGCTGGCGACCACGGTGAAGAGCCCCGTCGACCTGGAGAGGATGAACGCCCACAACTGGCACGGGTCGTGTCATGGGGGTGACCAGGATCAGGCGCAGATGGGTGGGTTCCGACCGGTCTACGGATGGGCGCAACACCGGATGCCCATCGCCGGGCTCTATCAAACCGGGGCGACCACCCATCCCGGCCCGTCGGTGTCGGCGGGCCCCGGGCGAAATGCCGCCTGGATCATGCTCGACGACCTCGGTATCGACCGGGGCAAGGTTTTCGCCGACGTTTCGGGTTAGGACGAGTCAATGGCCAGATACGGGATCAAGACACCCAACCACCAAACCACCTGGGCGAACATGCTCGAGGTCTGGAAGGAGGCCGACCAGACCGACATCTTCGAGTCGGCGTGGAACTGGGACCATCTCTACCCACTCCGCAGCGACCCCCACGGGACCTCACTTGACGGCTGGGTCACCCTCTCCGCCTTGGCCAGGGAGACCAGCCGGATCAGGATCGGCTCGATGGTCAACGGGATGCACTTCCGCCACCCGTCGATCACGGCGAAGATGGCGGTCACCCTCGACCACGTCTCCGGTGGCCGCTCCTATCTCGGCCTGGGGGCGGGCTGGTTCGAGGAAGAGGCGAAGGCCCACGGCATCGAGCTGGGGACCATGAAGGAGCGCTTCGACCGCTTCGAGGAGGGTCTCGAGGTGATCGTCAGCCTGTTCACCAATGGAGAGACCAACTTCTCCGGTGAGTTCTACGAGCTGGAGGGGGCGCTGAGCGAGCCGAAGGCGACCCAGCAGCCCCACCCGCCCATCGTCATCGGTGGGACCGGCCGGAACCGGACCCTGCGTGCGGTGGCGCGATGGGCGCAGATGTGGGACGCCCTCATCGTGGAGCCCGAGGAGTGGCTCGAGCTGCGTGAGGTCCTCGAGGGTCATTGCCAGGACGTCGGGCGAGAGCCCGGCGAGATTGACTGCTCGACGCACGTCCGCTATTCGAAGGGCGACGACGTTTCCAAGGTCGCCGACGAGGCGGCGAGACGTTTCGAAGTCGGAGTCGACGTCGTGATCTTCACCATGGGCAGCCCCAACGACGTCTCGATGATCGCCCCGCTGGCCGAGGCCCTCGCCGCCATTTCCTGAATCCCCGCCCGAGGGCTAGTGCAGCGAAGGGTGGGGGTCGGTCTCCGGAGCCCAGACCGGTTCGCCGGTCTCGGTGACATGGGGGCGGTCGGCGGCGGTGACCCAGAACCCGATCAGCGAGGCCGGAATCTCGGGATGGGGGTTGAAGGCGCGGTGCACCACTCCGATCGGCTCGGTGTACACCTCACCGGCCGAGTAGTGCTCGGTGCGACCCTCGTACTGGAGAGACACGAGGCCGCGGAGCAGCACGAAGTAGACCACGCCGTTGTGGAC
>CAZPIZ010000216.1:0-3667 GCA_964586615.1 uncultured Acidimicrobiaceae bacterium
TGTGAGCCCGCCGCCCACGAGTTCCTGGCCCTCGAACCGGACGACACCGCCACCGTCAACTCCCTAACCCAGTTACGGAACATCGAGAACATGCAGATGGCCGAAGTCGAAAAAGTGCGAAGTCGCATCGACGAGGCTCTGGCCACCGAGCGGATCAGGACGATCGAGACGCCGCTGTTGGTGATGGGACGGGAGACCGACCATCTCCAAGGGATATTCCGGACGACCTACGAACTGCTGGCTGAGGCGGGCAAGGATGTCGAATGGGTCTCCTATGACCATCCGCTACACGGTTACATCTATCCGGAGAGAGAACCGGACAGCGACTACCAGGTCGATGACGTCCAGGAGGATGCGATCGCTCGGATTCTGGACTACCTGGTTCGCCATCTGCGCACTTGACTCCCCGATCCCCCATTGCCAGAATTGTTCCACAAACGATTGCAGTCAATGACGAAGGTGAGTTAGGGAATGGCCGACATGACTGTTGGCTGGATCGGGGCCGGACGGATGGGTCTCGAACTTTGCCGACGGCTTCTCAAAGCCGGATATGGCCTCGGGGTCTACAACCGCACCAAAGAAAAGGCTCTGCCTCTGGCCGAACTGGGAGCCGACGTGGTCGATTCGCCGGCCAAGCTGGCGGACCGGGATGTGGTCTTCACGATGGTCTCCGACCCGGCCGCCTTCCTCGAGGTCACGGTCGGGCCCGGGGGTCTGTTCTCTGTGGACGGAACCGCACCGACCGTCCTCGTTGACTCTTCAACGGTCTCCGCCGATGTTTCCGAGACGGTCAGAGCAGCTGCGGCCGAACGCGGTTGCGAGTTGGTTGCTGCCCCGGTGAGCGGTAATCCCAAGGTGGTCAAGGCCGGAAAGCTGACCGTGGTCGCCTCCGGGCCAAGGCCCGCCTTTGAGAAGGTCGAGCCGCTACTCGAATTGTTTGGGGCCGGGGTTTCATACGTGGGGGTGGGAGACGCCGCCCGCCTGGTCAAGATCTGTCACAACCTGCTGCTCGGGATCGTTACCCAGACCCTGGCCGAAACCGCCGTCATGGCCGAGAAGGCCGGAGTGTCGCGATCCGACTACATGGACTTCATCAACATGAGCGTCATGGGATCGACCTTTAGCCGCTACAAGACACCCGCGATCGTCAACCTCGACTTTGCTCCCTCCTTCACCGGACATCTATTGCGCAAAGATTTCGAGCTCGGCCTGGAGGCGGGTCGGCAGTATTCGGTGCCACTTCCAACCGCTGCCCTGGTTCATCAGCTCATCATCGCCCTGATCGGACGTGGCTATGGAGACGAAGACTTCATGCGTCTATTGACGATGGAAGCCGAGTCGGCGGGACTCGAGATCCAACCGGAAAACAAGCAGGTCTCGGACGGCCTTAGCTAAGACGCCAGACGTATCAGGCTCCGCCGTCGTCGATGCGACCCGGGTGCTGATCGGGGAAGTACTCGGGGTTGAGCCGAAGCCGGGCGCTGATGGCGTGACCCGCCATCATTTCGGCGTCGGCCACGACCGCTGCGTGCTCGGCGACCAGGCGGGAGCCCTCTGGGGTGCATCTCTGGGTGGTGACCGTCTTGAGAAACTTGCCCACCCAGAGACCACCGGTGTAGCGAGCCGCCCGGCCGGTGGGGAGCACATGGTTGGTGCCTATGGCCTTGTCGGAATAGGTGACGGTGGCGTGGCGGCCAATAAACAGGCTCCCGTAGTTTGTGAGTCGCGCCGCAAACCACTCCGGATCGGCGGTGTGCACCTCGAGATGCTCGGGGGCGATCTCATCCGACACCTTCAACAACTCCTGATCATCGGCGCAGAGGATCACCGCCCCGCAGTCGCGCCAGGCCACCCCGGCCACTTCGGCGGTGGGCCATCGCTCGAGCCAGCGCTCAACCTCCACAATGGTCTCCCGGGCAACCCTTTCCGAGGTGGTAGCCAGAATGGCCGGCGAGGTGGGACCATGTTCGGCCTGGCCGAGCAGATCAGCCGCGATCACCGCTGGATCGCCAGTGTCGTCGGCGATCACCATCACCTCGGTCGGTCCGGCCAGGAGGTCGATGCCCACTCTGCCAAATAGCTGGCGCTTGGCCTCCGCCACGTACATGTTGCCGGGACCGACAACCATGTCGACCGGTTTCGATCCTTCCAACCCGAACGCCAGGGCGGCCAGGGCCTGCACTCCACCGACACAAAAGATCTCGGTGGCCCCGGCGGCATGCATCGCCCAGAGCTGAGGCGAATACATTCCATTCGCATCACGGGGTGGCGCCGCGGCGGCTATTCGCTTCACGCCAGCCACTTCTGCGGTTCCGACGGTCATGATCGGCGAGGCGATGAGGGGATAGAGACCTCCCGGTGAATACGCCCCGACCGCAGCGACCGGTATGTGGCGCTGACCGAGAACCACCCCGGGCATCGTTTCGACCTCGAAGTCGACCAGGGTCTGACGTTGGAGACGGGCGAAGTTCTTCACCTGGGTGATCGTGAATTCGGCGTGTTCACGCACGACCGGATCGATGGATTCGTAAGCGCGTTCGATCGTCTCGGGAGAGACCCGGAACTCGGGAGGATCCCACCCGTCGAGTTGGCGGGAATAGCGCCGGATCGCCGGCTCACCTTCCCTCTCCACATCAGCCAGTATCCGCCCGACGGTTGCCACGACCTCATCGGTCACGGCCTGCGGTCGCGCCGGCGGCGCCTTGATGAACTCACTCATGACCAAACCTCATTCACCCGCGGATCCTCTCCTCGTCTCTTGCAAAGTGGCAAGAACTGCACAATGCAGGATGGGGATCTCAATGTTCTTTAACCCGCCTTGCTGATCCCTGGAGTGTGCCGGGCTAAAGAACATTGATCCTACGCATACACTCGCACGCAGGAGTTAGAGGACCCTTCGAAAGGATGAAACTTGATGCTGACCCTCGATCAGGCCAACCGCATCATCGACGAGACCCTGGCCGAGGGTCGCCGGCTCGAATTGGGGCGCCTGACGGCGGCGGTGCTGGACATCGGTGGCCACCTGATCGCACTCAAGCGGGAAGACGGCTCCGAGTTTCTTCGTCCGCCGATCGCCATCGGCAAGGCATGGGGAAGCTTGGGGATGGGTCACGCCGGACGGGTTCTGGCCGAACGGTCCCAGAAGATGCCGGTCTTCTTCGGAGCCCTCTCCGACATGTCTGGCGGCAAGGTGGTCCCGCTGGCTGGTGGCGTCCTGATCCGGACCGCCGACGGCGAGCTATTGGGAGCGGTCGGTGTCTCCGGCGACACCTCCGAGCAGGACGAACTGGCGGCGGTGGCGGGGATCACTGCTGCCGGCCTCGAGCCTGACATCGGCCAGCGACCGGAGTGGCGGAGGCCCTAGGAGTTTTCGAGACGAACGCGCTCGGTCGAGACGCTTCGCCCGCCGGTGGGTTTCTCACACCCCCCTCTTGGTTCTTTCCCCCGTAATGCTTTCGGAAAGGTCCGTCGGGGGGAAGAACACAAGACCTCCCTCGCCCAGAGCGGCGAGCGGTCCCCCCTCAAGAGGGGGGACAGGTTTCTTAGCTCCGCTCGATCCCCGCCATTCGCTCCAGCACGGCGTGAACGGCGGCCCCGTCGAGGTCACCCATACCCTGGGCCATTGCGGCCGCGTAGATCGGTCTGATGGCCGCCAGGAGCGGGGTCG
>CAZPIZ010000217.1:0-3666 GCA_964586615.1 uncultured Acidimicrobiaceae bacterium
CGCCATCAACGCCGGTGCCGACGCAGGTTTGACGGTGTGAGGAGTGACATGAGCGAAGAGAAGTACCGACCGGTCAACAAGGTCAGGTTCGTCACTGCCACCACGCTGTTCGACGGTCACGATGCCTCGATCAACATCTTTCGGCGGATGCTCCAGGCCTCAGGAGCGGAAGTGATCCATCTGGGTCACAATCGTTCGGGCTTGGAGATCGTCGACACGGCTGTCGAGGAGGATGCCCAGGCGATCGCAGTCACCTCGTACCAGGGTGGCCATATGGAGTTCTTCCGCTATTTGCGGGATCTTCTGGTCGAGCGAGGGTGCGAACATATCCGCATCTTTGGCGGTGGGGGCGGGACGATTCTGCCGGCGGAGGGCGCCGAGCTGATGGAGTACGGCGTCACCAGGATCTATTCGCCCGACGATGGCCGGTCGCTCGGTTTACAGGGGATGGTCGATGACATGTTGGCTAAGGCTGACGTGCCCACCGGGGAGCTCAACGGGGCAAGCATCGAGGACCTGTCACCGGCCGATCATCTGTTGGTGGCCCGGCTCATATCAGCGGGCGAGAACTACCCGGACAAGTACGCCGATCTCTTCGAGCAGTTGAGCGAACGGGCCGCAGCGTCAAACGTCCTGGTGATCGGTGTCACCGGCACCGGCGGCTCCGGGAAATCTTCTCTGGTGGATGAGTTGGTGCGCCGTTTCTTGCTCGACTTCGAGGAGAAGACAATCGCTTTGATCGCGATCGATCCGTCCAAGCGCAAGACTGGTGGAGCTCTCCTGGGTGACCGCATCCGGATGAACGCGATACCTCATCCGCGGGCCTTTATGCGATCGCTGGCGACCCGACAAGCCAACCTGTCCTTGTCTCCCGCGGTGAGGTCGACTCTCGATGTCGTCAAGGCCGCCGGGTTTGATCTGGTGATTTTGGAAACGCCAGGTATCGGCCAGTCAGATAGCGAGATCGTTGATTTCTCCGATCTGACCGCCTATGTGATGACCCCCGAGTACGGGGCCGCCAGCCAGCTCGAGAAGATCGACATGCTCGACTTCGCCGACTTGGTGGCTATCAACAAGGCGGACAAACAGGGCGCCCTCGATGCTCTTCGGGATGTGCGCAAGCAGTATCGCCGCAATCACACTCGCTTCGACGGCCCCGATGATGCCCTGCCCATTCATCTGACTGTCGCTTCCGACTTCAACGACCCCGGCACCAACCGCTTCTACCGGGCATTGATGGAAGCCCTCCACGTTCGGTCCGAAGGTGACTTCGATTCCCATCTCTCGCTGCCCGTTGCCGATGCCGACAAACGCTATGTGGTCCCTCCGGACCGTCACCGCTATTTGGCCGAGATCGTCGAGACGATCAGAACCTACGATGAGGGGGCTTCCAAACAGACTGCCGCGGCCGAGGAGCTCTATCAGCTCCGGGGTGCCGCGACTTCCATGCGGGGACGCGGCTCCGAGATCGACCTCGAGGACGCGATTGCCGAGGTTGAGCAGAGGTTGACTCCCGAGAACCGGCTGGCCCTCGAAGGTTGGGTCGACCTGGTGGATCGCTATGCGAGTGATGAGCTGGTCTACCTGGTGCGAGGGCAGGAAGTGCGAGTTCCGCTGACCTACGAGACGCTTTCACACTCCAGGGTCCCCAAGGTGGCGCTTCCTCGTTTCTCGGGTTGGGGCGACCGTCTTCGCTGGCTCCTGCAGGAGAACGTTCCCGGGGCGTTTCCCTACACCGCCGGCATCTATCCGATGAAGCGGACCGAGGAGGATCCCACCCGGATGTTTGCCGGGGAAGGCCCTCCTGAGCAGACCAACCGGCGATTCCACTATCTGGCTGCTGGCATGGCGGCCAAGAGGCTCTCGACTGCTTTCGACTCGGTGACGCTGTATGGCCATGATCCCCACGAGCGGCCTGACATCTACGGAAAGGTGGGGAACTCGGGGGTCTCGATTGCCACTCTCGACGATGCCAAGAAGCTCTATTCGGGTTTCGATCTGTGCCATCCCTCGACGTCGGTGTCTATGACCATCAACGGGCCCGCCCCGATGATCCTGGCCTTCTTCATGAACGCCGCCATCGACCAGCAGTGCGAGAAGTACATCGGCGCCAACGACCTCGCCTCCGAAGCTGAAGCGAAGATCGGCGCCATCTACGGAGATCGCCCCCGGCCGGTGTACAACGGGCCGCTGCCCGAGGGTCACGACGGTCTCGGGTTGATGCTGTTGGGAGTGACGGGAGACCAGGTACTACCGGCCGAGGTCTACGAGCGGATCAAGGCAGAGACAATGCGAACGGTCCGAGGGACGGTGCAGGCCGACATCCTCAAGGAGGACCAGGCCCAGAACACCTGTATCTTCTCCACCGAGTTCGCCCTGCGGATGATGGGCGACATTCAGCAGTACTTTGTCGATCAAGGGGTCCGCAACTTCTACTCGGTGTCGATATCGGGCTATCACATGGCCGAGGCCGGAGCCAACCCGATAAGCCAGCTTGCCTTCACCCTCGCCAACGGGTTCACCTTCATCGAGTACTACCTCGCCCGGGGCATGAAGATCGACGACTTCTGCCCCAACCTCAGCTTCTTCTTCTCGAACGGCATCGACCCTGAATATGCGGTGATCGGACGGGTCGCCAGACGCATCTGGGCCAAGGCGGTCAAGCACCGCTATGGCGGAAATGAGCGGAGCCAGATGCTCAAGTACCACATCCAGACCTCGGGCCGCAGCCTCCACGCCCAGGAGATCGGCTTCAACGACATCCGCACCACTCTCCAGGCCCTCTACGCGATCTACGACAATTGCAACAGCCTTCACACCAACGCCTACGACGAAGCCATCACCACCCCCACCGAGGAGTCGGTGCGGAGGGCGGTGGCGATCCAAATGATCATCAACCGCGAGCTCGGACTCGCCCACAACGAGAACCCGCTCCAGGGCTCGTTCATCATCGAAGAGCTCACCGACCTGGTCGAGGAGGCGGTGCTGGCTGAGTTCGAACGGATCGACTCCCGGGGCGGAGTCCTGGGAGCAATGGAACGCCAATACCAGCGCACCAAGATCCAGGAGGAATCCCTCTACTACGAACAGCTGAAACAGTCAGGTGCCTACCCGATTGTGGGGGTCAATACCTTCCTCTCCAAAGGAGGCTCCAACTTCGTCATCCCCGACCACTTGGTCCGCTCTTCCGACGCCGACAAGATCGGCCAGATCGCCAACCTCAGAGCGGTCCAGGCCCGGGGTGCGTCTGCGATACCA
The DNA here is from genome assembly GCA_964586615.1 of uncultured Acidimicrobiaceae bacterium. Taxonomy (GTDB): domain Bacteria; phylum Actinomycetota; class Acidimicrobiia; order Spongiisociales; family ZC4RG35; genus DATEEG01. The sequence goes on from CAZPIZ010000217.1 coordinate 3,259, forward strand.
ACAGTGCTTGGGTCCCTGCAAGACGCAGCCATTCGCAACCGCAACGTCTTCGAAGCCCTGATGGAAGCCGCCAAGGTGGCCAGCCTCGGTCAATTGTCGGAAGCCCTATACGAAGTCGGCGGCAAATATCGCCGCAACGCCTGACGATGACCGCAATTCGCTTCGATCCAACCTGTCTCCACGACCTCGACCAGATAGGCCCCATCGGGGTAAAGAGCTAGGACCTCAAGAAGGGGACATCATCACCTGGCCCCAAAGCCGGCCCGTGAGGATCTGCACGTCCGTCGGATAGAGCAGTCGCAGGTCTCCGGGTCGCCTGGCCAGATACACCCCGGGGCCCTCCGCGCGGGTTCCACACTCACTCGATTCGAGGATCACCACCGCCTCACCGTCGGGACTCCAGCCAAT
>CAZPIZ010000218.1:0-3646 GCA_964586615.1 uncultured Acidimicrobiaceae bacterium
CACCATCCCTGCCCACCATATCCCCATGGCCATGTTGGGCACCTTCATCCTGCTGTTCGGTTGGTTCGGATTCAACGCCGCTTCAACCCTGGCCGCCACCGATGTTCAGTTCGCGGTCGTAGCCACCAATACCGCCCTGGCCGCCGCTTTTGGTGCGGTCGTCGGAATGTTGTGGTCGATGCGGAGGTTGGGCAAGCCCGACCCCGGGATGATGGCCAACGGCATGTTGGCCGGGCTGGTGGCTATTACTGCCCCTTGTGCCTTCGTCAGTCCGCAGGCCTCGGCCATCATCGGTGCCATCGCCGGCGTTCTGGTGATCGAATCGATCCTGTTCATCGAAAACAAGCTCAAGATCGACGACCCGGTCGGTGCCATTTCCGTGCACGGGGTGTGCGGGACCTTCGGTGTGCTGGCGGTGGGATTGTTCGCCAACGGCACCTATGGAGCCGGCTGGAACCTGACCACCTCGGGTGATGTCGTTGATGCCGGTGTCGGCATCATTGGGATCCTGCCTCTTGGTGATGCAGAACCGGGCTTCTTCAACTTCGGCTTGGGTGGCGGCCAGCTTGTTGCGCAGGCGATTGGTGCCGCCACGATCTGGATCGTCATGGGTAGGATCGTCTACCTGTGGTTTAGGCTGAGCAAGCATGATCACCCCGATCCGTTCGAAGGTAGAGGACGAAATCGCAGGCCTCGATCTTGGGGAGATGGGTGTGCTCGCTTACCCCGAGTTCACCCATCAGGAAGTCGTGATCTCAACCTCATACGAGACCAAGACCTGAGCCAATCAGACCTCAATAGACGTAAGGGACGGACCCGGTTTGGCCGGGTCCGTCCCTTGCTGTCATTGGCGTTGAATCGCTACGTTCTTATCGGAGCCTCAGACTGACATGGATATCACCAACGTACTGCGCGACATCCTTGTTGTCCTAGTTGCGGCCAAGCTGGCAGCCGAGGTTGCCGAGCGGGTAGGGGTGCCACCGGTAGTTGGTGAGATCCTCGCCGGCATCCTCATCGGCCCATCGGTCTTCGGATTGGTCGGATCGGGCGATGACGTCCTCCGCACCTTGGGGGAGATCGGGGTCATCCTGCTTCTGCTCGAAGTCGGGATGGAGATGAACCTGAGCGAGCTCGGCAGAGTCGGGCGCGCCTCATTGCTGGTAGCAACGGTGGGAGTGGTGGCCCCGATGGTGCTTGGAGTCGGCGCCATGGAGTTGCTCGGTCACGACTTCAACACTTCCCTCTTCATTGGAGCCGCCCTTACCGCGACCAGCGTTGGAATCACGGCCAGGGTCTTCGGCGACCTTCGCGCTCTTGCGACAACCGAAGCTCGGGTGGTGCTCGGGGCAGCGGTCGCCGATGACGTGATGGGCCTCGTGGTGCTCACGGTGGTCGTGCGCCTGGTCACCGAAGGATCGGTCTCGGTTGTATCCATTCTCGGCATAGTCGGTATTGCGCTGGCCTTCTTGCTGGTGAGCGGGTTGGTCGGGATTCGTCTGGCACCGCTGCTCTTTGGTGCAATCGAGCGGGTGTCGCGCTCGACCGGAACGATGATCGCAATTGCTCTGGCGTTTACCCTTGCCTTTGCAGAATTGGCCAGCTTCGCCCGGCTCGCACCCATCGTTGGGGCTTTCGTTGCTGGGTTGGCTCTCGGTCGGAGCCGTCAGCGGGAGCGGATCGGTCGCGAACTGGCGCCGGTTGGGCACCTGTTCATCCCGGTGTTCTTTCTCCAGATCGGAATTGACGTCGACGTGTCGAGCTTTGTGGACGTCGGGGTCCTGGCGACAGCCGCAGTTCTCTTAGTTGTGGCGGTGCTTGGGAAGCTGCTGTCGCCAATTGGAGCGGCCGGGACCCCGGGCGATCGGTGGTTGATCGGCTTCGGAATGCTTCCGAGGGGGGAGGTGGGCCTGATCTTTGCCACCATCGGTCTGCAAAGCGGGGTCCTCGACTCCGATCTCTACGCGGCGCTGCTGTTGGTGATTCTGGTAACCACCCTTGTCGCCCCTCAACTCTTGAAGATGCGATACGCCGCGCTCAGAAACGAGGTCAGATCGAACGTGCCAGGTCCGGCCACCCAGATGCCGGCGGGGGGATGGTTGCGATTGGCCGAGGGTGAGGTGAATCTGACGGCAATCCCGCCTCCTAGCCTGGCGTTGCAAGTCGCCCTGGATGCAGCCGTGCTGGTTGGCTCCGCCCAACCGTCGTCCGGCTTGCTCGATTGGCTCAGCGATGTCGCGAGACCCAGCACGCAATGGGACCGGCGCAGCAACCAGTCGCTCCTGCGGGTGGTGCAAACAGGTAATGCCCGATCGTGGCGATTCCTCGAGACCGTTGGTGTTCTCGACCAGGTCCTTCCTGAGCTGGCCGAGACCATTCGGACCCGTCTGGCCGACCCCTTTCAGCTTGACCCCATGTATACCCACCGGTGGGCGTTGATCGAGGAATTGCGGGGAGTGGTCGAGTCGCGCTCCGACCTTGCCGTCGAATACCGCAAACTCGCTCATCCTGAGTGGCTGTTGCTGGCTGCGCTGTTGGTCGAAGGGCTCGAGGCGAACGAGTCACCGGTGGCGACTGCCCGGCGAATCGTACGCCGGCTCGATCTTGGTGCGAGAGCCGAACAGGAGATAGCGGGGCTGGTTGAAGACCGTGACTTGCTATGGGCCGCCGCCGCCCGATCTGATGGGCTTAGTGAGGAATCGGTTCTCCAATTGGCTTCCCATCTCGATACCCCGGAGCGGGCCCGGGCCTTGTTCCTGCTGTCTGTGGCCAGGGGCACCGATCGGGAGAGCTGGGAGCGCGAGCGCCTACGCGAGCTTCATGAGTTGATCCAGGAAGCTTTGGCCCACACCAAATTGACGGGGCTCGACGCTCGCAACCTGGTCGGCCGCCGCAAGGCCGAAGCGATCAGGATCGTGGCGGAGAGTTCGGATTTGGTAGAGCGAATCGAACGTGCTCCCCGGGCCTACGTGCTGCGCCAGGATTCGGCTGCAATCGCCCGCCAGGTTCGTCTGCTCGAGCCGCTTCCCGCCGCTTCCGAAGCGCGGGTTTTGATCACATCCCAGGGCGACGGGTCGGGTCACTGGGTCGATGTCGCCGCCCGCGATCGCCCCGGGTTGCTGGCGGCGGTGACGGGAGTTCTCAGCGGATTCGGTCTCAATGTTGCCGAGGCTCTTGTTGCGACCTGGCCAGACGGTGCGGCCCTGGAGTCGTTCCTCGCGTCCGGACAGCATTCGTTGCCCGATGTGGATGACCTGGTACGCCAAATCGAGAAGAACCTCGATCTCCCGATCACGGCAGATCCTTTGCCGGAGGCCATCGTGGAATTCGACGACCTGTCATCCCCCTGGCACACGGTATGCGAGATCAGGGCACCCGACCGCCCTGGGTTGCTCCATGCTCTTGCTGCGGCGCTCGCCGCCGCTGGCATCGATGTCCAGGCGGCGCGGGTCACTACCGAAGCCGGGCTGGCGTTGGGAAGGTTCGAGGTGACGAACCGATTGGGAGCCAAGCTGATTGAGGTCGATATGGAACGGATACGCACCCTGGTGGCCGCTGGTGGTACCCCCCGGCGCCGGTCGAGGTTCAGCCGATGGAGGGTAAAGCGATGATCGCGAACTCGGCTTGGCCGTATAGGGGCTGGCGGCGC
>CAZPIZ010000219.1:0-3642 GCA_964586615.1 uncultured Acidimicrobiaceae bacterium
TGTTGAACTTTCGATATAGCTGTTCCCGAAGGTCACGGCGGGGCGAGTTCTCCATGAAGGGAACCACATCGGGGTAGGAGAGTCCGATCCGGTAGGTGTCATCGTTGTCGCCTCGTTCGAGGTTCTCGATATAGGAATCCGGCATTCCTTCGAGGTCGTCCTTGGTGACCACGAGATGATCCTTGTGTTCGTCGATGTTTCGCTGGAAGGCGATCCCGACCTCGACCATGCGTTCGGTCAGCCTCTTGACCTCAGCTCGAGTAGCTTCGTCGAGTTCGTGCCCGGCCCTGCGCAAGTCGCGGAGCCAGAACCGGAGGAATCTGGCTCTTTCGCCCTCGAGGCCTGCCGCCTCCGGGGTTTCGCCGAAATCCTTGACCGCCCGGTACAGGTCGGGGCGGAACACCAGCTCGACCCCCCATTTCTGGAGCTTCTCCTCTGCCTTGTTGCCGGCATCCCTGACTTCCTTGTCCGGATGGACGTAGCCCATGAAGGCGGTCTCGCCGAAGGCGCGCTGAAGCAAGTCGTAGATGTCGTCGAGAGGCTGCATCACCGTGGTATAGATCCTCGAAGTGTCGGGATCCACGACTCCTTTGACCAGTTCGTCGGCGGTGGATAAGGCCCGATCAATATGGCTGGAGGTGTCCTCAGGGGTCACCGTGGTGTAGTCGAACATCGGCTGAAAATTAGCCATCCGCCGGCGCCTAGTGGTTGAGTCCTCAGGAAAAAGGCACTTCTTCGAGTAGGGCTACCGGGCACCCCTGGCGATAGGCGGCGGTCACGGTGGTCGAAGCGATATCGGATGTTGTGATCGGGTCGCGATCGACCACAAGGAAGCTGGCTTCGCCGCCAGGTGTCAGAGGTTGTCCGAAAAGGTCGATGGCGCGCCTTGCCCCGAGGCGCCCAGGACCCGCAGCCGCATCGATGCCTCTCCATGGGTTCGGAGGCTCGACCGGGCAATCTGAACCCCCCACCATCGGCACCGCCGCAGTAACGAGCGCCTCCAACGAATAGGTCCGCTCAACCCGTGGTCCCAATCGCCTGCCGAGCCATTCCACCTCCGAAGCAAGAAATGCCGGCTGGACAGAGGCGGTGATTCCCATTGCACCCATGCGATCGATGGCACCGGCTGTCAGCACCGAGGCATGCTCGATCCGAAGGTGGCCCGGGTCGGCGCCGTGTTTGAACAGCCCTTCGAACAGGTCGAGCACCTGGTCGTTGGCGCGGTCGCCAATGGCGTGGATCGCCACCGTCCCGCCGAGACCCAGGCAGGTCTCAGCCATCAGTCGAGAATGGTCGGGGTCGAGGCGAAGAATGCCGGTGGTCCCGGGGTCGTCGCTATAGGGCTCGTACAGGGCCGCAGTGCGACCACCCAGGCTTCCGTCGGCGAAGTCCTTCCAGCCAAGAAAGGAAACATTGGGAGCTCCAACGTTGAGCCGTTCCGCGGCCCTTTCGAGTTCGTGCGGACTCGAAGCGATTACCAGCACCTCGAAGTCGACGGGGACGCCGGCAGCCACCGACAGCAGCGTCTCGATCTCATCGGACACCCCGCACCACAGCGGTTCTCCTGCCGACACAATGGCGGTCAGCCGTCCCAATCCAAGGCCCGGAAGACCAGCCAGCGCCCGGATGACCGACTCGGGCTCCAGAGCGGGTTGGACATCGGCCAGAGCCTTAGAAACTGGCTGTATGGAGCCTTCCCTGAGGACCCCATCGCCTTCGAGACCGGCTAGCCGCATCGCCGCGGTATTGGCGACCGCCACATGCCCGCAGTACCGATAGAGAAGGACCGGACGCTCTGGGACCGCCCGGTCGAGATCGACCCCGGTTGGGAGTCGCCGCTCGGCCATGCTCTCTTCGTCGAGGCGATTACCCACAAGGGCCTTGCCCGGTTCAAGTACATCGGCTGCCTCTCGCAACTTCGACAGCAGGTCATCGAGGTCGACCGCGCTCTTGAGCGACAGTCCGCTCACGGCCGACGCGTAGCCGATGGGATGGAAATGATGATCGTGCAGCGCCGGGGCTATCACCCCGGATCCGTGGTCGACCAACTCGACCCCCTCGCCCGCCAGAGCGCTTGCCGGGCCGATGGCGGCGATGGATCCGTCTCTGATGAGAAGAGCGTCAGACCCGCTGTGGCCAAGCACCGCTCGGGCACGGACGAGCCGCCAGGTCACGCTATGTGATCCGGAGGTGCGATCTGGACCGCGGCGAGGAGATCATCATGGATCGGGCCATTGCTGGCCACTACCCCCGGTTCGCCCAGGCGGTACTTCTCGCCTCGATGGTTGGTGACGGTGCCGCCCGCCTCGGTCACCAACAAGATCCCGGCCGCCGCGTCCCACGGTTTCAACCCGAACTCCCAATAGCCCTCGTAGCGTCCGGCCGCGACCCATCCGAAGTCGAGGGCAGCGCTGCCGAGACGGCGGATCCCCTGCGCCTTCGTGAGGACATGGCCCATGTTCTCGGCGTAGGCGCGGCCATGGACGTTGCGATCGTACGCGAAGCCGGTGGCGACCAGGCTGTGCGATAGATCGGGTTGCATCGAGACCGTTATCGGGTTGCCACCCGAGAAGGCACCGCCACCCTCACTAGCAGTTAGTTCTTCACCGCGGATCACGTCGATTATCACCGCTGCCACCGGGCTCCCGTCGTTCCAGAGGGCCACCGACACCGACACGTGGGGAATGGCGTGAATGAAGTTGACGGTGCCGTCCAGCGGGTCGACCAGCCATACTCGCCCCTTCTCCCAGCTAGCACCGCCGCTTTCCTCGGCGAGGATGGAATCGTCGGGAAAGTGGTGGCGAATCACGTTGAGAACGTGCTCCTCGGAAGCGTGATCGATCTCGGTCACGGGATCCGCGTCACCCTTGAAGTGGGTGTCGAGGTGCGAGCCGAATGCCTGGCGGACGACGCTGGCTCCGGCCCTCGCCGCCTTCAGCGCCACCCAAACCTCTTTCTGATACATGACGGGGATGACGCTAGACGTCAGAGGTCATACGCCAGACGGCAGACGACCATGTGGATGCTTATACCTCGAACGCCGAACCGGAGGATTCGTACAATCCCGGCGTGCGGTCTGTCTTGGCGGCCCTGGCGGCCGCGGCCCTTCTGGTCCTGGCGTTTCCTCCCTTTGGGTGGGGAGTGCTCGTCGTTCCGGCCCTGACCTTGCTCCTATGGGAACTGCGCCATGGTGTTGGGCCGGGCCTGGCCGGGTTTGTGTTCGGGTTTGCCTTCTATTCGGGTTTGATCTGGTGGGTAGGAAAACTGGGCCTGATCGCGGTTACGCCCCTGGTCGTGGTTTTTGGGTTCTACCTCGGCATCTACGGCTGGTTGTTGGGGAAAGCCCGGGCCTGGCCTGCTTCTCATTGGTGGCTGGCGGCCGTCGGGGGATGGGCGTTGATGGAGGCAGCCCGGGTCCGGTTTCCGGTCGGAGGGTTCGAGTGGGGGCTCATCGGCTACTCGGTCTCCCCTTACTCGTGGGCCCGGGGGGCGGCTCAGTGGGTGGGTTCGGGCGGATGGGGTGTTGTGCTGGTGGCGGTTGCGGCCGGAGCGGTGGTGACAATCGAGGTTCTTTACACCGTCAATCTCCGCGACCACCAGGTCGGTGTAAAGAACCTCGACATCGAGCAACGACGAGCCCAA
>CAZPIZ010000220.1:0-3640 GCA_964586615.1 uncultured Acidimicrobiaceae bacterium
GGCCCGGCTCGAAGCCGTTGTGGCCGCGGCCGAGGGTTTTGGAGATCCTGAGGCTCGTCGCATCGTCGAGGAGACCCCCGGCGTGGTCGGATCTGTGACGGCGTTGCTCGACGTCCCGGGTGAACTGGCGGCAGCGGTCGACGCCGCTTTGGGCCCCTGGTCGGGGGCGGTGGCGTTTGCCGATGACGGGAATCTGGCCGAAGCGGTTGGTCGCCTCAAGGCATCGGGGCGAGGTGGGGTTCCGATTGTCGGTCGGACCCGCTCGAGTTCGGTTCCGGCCCGGGCAGTGGCCGACGCTACCGGGTTGGAGGCCCTGGTGGATCGCCTCGGCCCCAAGGCTGACAAGGCCCTCGCCGAAGCGCTGCTGGGCGATGTCGTGGTGGCCGAGGGTTGGGCGTCTGGTTGGGCCGTTGTCCGCAGGCACCCTCAGGTCCGGGCGGTGACTCCCGAAGGCGACCTGATCTCTGCCGACGGAATCAAGGTGTCGCATCCCGACGGAGCAACCCCGGCGATGGTCGAAGCCGCCGCAGTCGATCTTGATCGGGCCGAACGTGAGCTCGCCAGGGTCGTCAGCCGGTTCACGACGCTGCGACGCCAATTCGATCAGAGCCGACAATCGGAACGCACCACCCTTGAGACGCTGGAGTCGATCGAAGCCAAGCTGGCCGGGGCTACCGAGGCTCTGGGGAGGTCTACCCGGACAGGTGCCGACCTCGAAGCAGAACTGGGGCGTCTTGGCGAACGGCGTTCTGCTCTCACCGTCGCCATCGCCGATCGCCAGCACCAGATCAGCCGGCTATCCACAACAATTCAGGCTCTGGAAGGTGAAGAAGCCGAACGGCAGCGGATGCTCGATGAGTGGTCCAGTCGACGGCGGAAGGTTGCCGAGGAACGCGAAGGGGCCCGGGCCTCGTGGCAACAAGCAGCGTCACAGGCTTCGGCCGCTGCCGAACGACGCACTCTGATCGAGGCGAGATGTCAGGTTGTTTCGGATGAGATCGCCGTCGATCATCGCCGGCCGGTCTCCCCCGGGTCTTTGACCAGGTTGGCGTCGATCGAAGACCTCGCCAGGAAAGGAATCGAGGTCATCCGGGCCCACGTCGAAGCCATCAGGGATCAACAGGGGCAGAACCGTCAGCAGGCCCGCTCGGTGGGCGAAGAGCTGGCCAGGGTCCGTCAGGGTCACGAGAACCGTCAGAGCGAGATCGAGAGTCACCGCTCGCGCCTGTCGAGCCTGGCTGTCGAACAGGCCGAGGCGCGGGTACGACGAGAGGCCGTGGTCGAGGGTCTCCGTCGCGAGATCGACGTCTCCGAGGAAGATGCCCTGGCTGCCCCCCCACCCGGAAACGAGGAAGGAGTCAACCTTCACGAGCTGCTGGCTACCCGGCAGGCGGAGCTCAGACGAATGGGCCTGGTCAATCCTCTCGCTGCCGAGGAGTACCGCCAACTCGCCGAGCGCCATGAGTTCATGACTGCCCAACTGACCGATCTCGAGAACTCCCGGGCCGAGCTGAGAAAGGTGATGACGGCTCTTGATGAAGAGATGGAGGTCCAATTCCTGGCGGCTTTCGAGGAAGTGGCGGCCGCCTATCAAGAGCATTTCGGGGTGCTTTTCCCCGGCGGCACGGGCCGGATCAGGCTCAGCGACCCCGACCAGCCCCTGACCTCGGGAGTCGAGATCGAGGCTCAACCGCTTGGGAAGAAGGTCGGGAAACTCTCGTTGTTGTCCGGTGGGGAAAGATCGCTGGCGGCCCTGGCCTTTCTGTTCGGCGTTTTCAAGGCCAGGCCTTCGCCGTTCTATATCCTCGACGAGGTGGAAGCGGCTCTGGACGACGCCAACCTCCGCCGGTTCCTGCGTCTCGTGGAGGCCTTTCGGGGGGCAGGTCAACTCATCCTGATCACCCACCAGCAGCAGACCATGGAAGCCGCCGATGTCCTTTATGGGGTCACCATGGAACCGGGCGGCTCCTCCCAGGTGATAGCAAAGGCATTGGCTACAGTTCCGGCCCACTCGAATCATTAGGCCCAATCACTAGCGAATGGGCGACGGTTAGCCTCGGCGGCCAGTGGATCTCACTTACATCATCGTCGGCCTTGCGGCGCTGGCGGTTCTAGCCGGAGCGTTCTTCTTCTTGCGTTCGCGCTCGGTGGAGACCGCCGAGCCCACCGTGTCCCAGCCGGAGAAGAAGCCGCCGGAGAAGAAGCCGGCGGGCATCGACGGGCGACTTGGCAAGTCCCGGACCGCACTCGGTGTGGCCCTCCGGGGTGTGTTCGGGCGAAGCTTGTTCGATTCGGAATTCTGGGAGGCTATGGAGGAGGCTTTGATCGGCGCCGATGTCGGCGTCGCTGCATCGGCGGGTGTCGTCGAACGAGTTCGTCGGGCCAAACCCGAAACTGCGGTTTCTGCCAGGAAGTTGCTCGAAGAGGAGCTCAAGGCCGTATTTGCCCATGGCAACCGTGACCTCAACCTCGATGGAAAGCCTGCGGTCGTGCTGATCGTCGGGGTCAACGGAGCCGGTAAGACCACCTCGATCGCAAAACTCGCCAGCCGGTTGATGGCAGAGGGCCGCCAGCCTCTTCTGGCCGCGGCTGACACGTTCCGGGCGGCGGCCGACACCCAGCTGCGAGCGTGGGCCGATCGGGTCGGGGTCCCGGTCGTGGGCGGCAAGGAGGGTTCCGATCCAGCCGCCGTTGCCTTCGATGGTCTCTCGGCTGCCAGGGCCAGGGGAAAGGACGTGGTCATCGTCGACACTGCCGGTCGCCTTCACAGCAAGCAGAATCTGATGGCCGAGCTCGCCAAGATCCGCCGGGTCCTTGAACGCGACGGGGGGACGGTGGGGGAGTCGTTGCTGGTACTTGATGCCACCGCCGGACAGAACGGCCTCGCTCAGGTCCGAGAGTTCGCCGCCGCGATCGGTTTGACCGGAATCGTCCTCACCAAACTCGACGGGACGGCCAGGGGCGGGATCGTGGTTGCGGTCGAGCAGGAGCTGGGGGTACCGGTCAAGTTTGTCGGAGTCGGAGAAGGGGTCGACGACCTGATGCCCTTCGACCCCGATGCCTTCGTGACCGAGCTACTGGCAGAGGCATGAACCCCGAAGAACTGCTCGCCCTCGCCCGCAAGGCCGCAGAGAACGCCTATGTTCCGTACTCAGGGTTCCGGGTGGGCGCGGCGGTGCTGGCCGACGACGGAGGGGTATTCACCGGCGCCAACGTCGAGAACGCTGCGTACCCGAGTTCGAACTGCGCCGAGGCCACCGCCGTCGCCCACGCCGCCTCGGAAGGTATGCGAAAAATCAAGGCGGCCGCAGTGGCATGCGTCGACGCCGAGTCATTGGACGGGGCCTATCCGTGCGGTCGCTGCCGTCAGATCCTCAACGAGTTCGACGCCGACATGATCTACGTGACGGCCCGAGGCCCCGAGTACCGCCAACACACCCTGGCCGAACTCCTTCCTTACGGATTCAAGCTCTAACCCGCTAGATCCCGCGACCCAGGGTTGTTTTCGTCGTCTAACAACTAAAACCGCCCACAGAGCGACGGCTCATAGGTTCCACCCGCCTCGAAGCTCCTTGCGGACCACGAACCGCAGACCCGACCAGACCTCGTCGATGGCGGCGACCTTGTTGTCGACCATGCC
>CAZPIZ010000221.1:0-3614 GCA_964586615.1 uncultured Acidimicrobiaceae bacterium
AACCATCCTCAGGGTGGGCCTCGTTCAGCCGTGGACCTCGCTTAACGTCGCTGCCGGATTCCTGGTCGCCGAGTACGAGTTCTGGAATCTCCAGTACGCCACGCTGACTGACAAGGCTGCCGACGACTTCGCCACCATTCCGGGATTGGCGGAATCGTGGGAAGCATCCGACGACGGCCTCAGCTACACCTACACCCTCCGTGAAGGTCTGTTGTGGTCGGACGGAGAGCCGTTGACCGCAGACGACATTGTCTGGACCATCAACACTTCGCGCGATCAGGGTTGGCTGAACCACATCTCGACCGTCCAGAACCTCGACGCTGTGGTCGTCGACGACCGGACTCTCACCATCACCTCATCGGTCCCCGATCCTCGCCTTCCCACGATGGACGTCTACATCGTTCCCCGCCACATCTGGGAACCGATCGCCCCCGACGGTGAGGCGGTGGTGTCATATGAGGCTCTCGACGGAGTTGGCAGCGGACCATTCGTGCTCGACAGCTACTCGGCGGAACAGTCTCTATCGATGACGGTCAACCCCAATTACTGGGGGGAAACACCTGAGATCGACGGCGTCGTTTTTCGGATCTACACAAACGCCGACGCCATGGTCGCCGCCCTTCAGCAGGGAGAGATCGACGCAGGTCACGACATCTCCGAGGCTGCGGTGGCATCCCTCGAAGCCGACCCCAACATCGAGGTGGTGCTCGGCTATCAAGGTGGCTTCGACGAGATCGCCATCAACGGTGGCGCCGCCGAGGGCCAACCGCATCCTGCCCTCCTCGACCTTGAGGTGCGCCGGGCAATCAACTACGCAATCGACAAGGAGGGGGTCATAGAGGACGTGCTGTTCGGTTTTGGCGAGCCGGCCACGACCATCAGCCCCTCGGCCGATCCGAGTTGGATGCCCGAGATCCCAGCCGACGAGCAGTTCACCTACGACGTCGAGCGGGCCAACCAGATCCTCGACGATGGCGGTTATCTCGACACCGACGGAGACGGCATTCGAGAGATGCCGGGTGGGGGCGACCCGATCGTCCTCCGCCACGGCGTCAACACCGACTCCAATTTCTATCCACCGGTCGGAGAGCTCTTCGTGGGGTGGATGGAGGGCATCGGCCTCGGAGTGGAGCTCGTTCCAGTCGACGCCGGCCAACTCTTCGAGATCATCGTCGCCGGTGACTACGACAGCTTTGCATGGGGCTGGACTCCGTTTGTCGACCCCTCGCCGATGCTCTCGTACTTCACATCGGACGAGCTGGGCAACTACAACGATGCCAACTGGTCCAACCCCGAATACGACGCTCTCTACACCCAGCAGAACGAGGAGCTCGATCCGGCAATTCGGCGCGATCTGGTTCATCAAATGTTGCGAATCCTTTACGACGCCGCCGTCTACATCCCCATCGAATACTCACCCGATGTTCAGGCTTACCGGAGCGACCGATTCGAGGGATGGCTCAAGCAGCCCTCCGACGTCGGGCCGGTGATGTTCTCCAACACGTCACCGTCCTACGTCAACCTCACCCCAGTTGGTGAGGCAGGTGGAGGCGGGACCAATTGGACCGCCATCGCCATCGGGGCAGCGGTCGTGTTGATCGGCGGCGGAGTAGCCGTCGCTGCCACCAGACGCCGGGGGACGACCGCCGACGAGCGGGAGTAACGCCGCAAGTGCAGCCCGGATGAAAGGCGGATTCATCACGAAGAAAGTGGTGGGGTCGATCCTCACCCTGATCTTTGTGCTCGTCTTCAACTTCTTCCTGTTCAGGGTCGTCCAAACCGACCCCGTGGCCACGCTTTTTCGAGGACGGAACATCCCGGCCGAGCGCCTCGAGGAGCTGAGACGCGAGTTCGGGATCGACAAGTCGGTGCCTGAGCAGTTCCTTCTCTACATGCGGGAGACAGCCCAGCTCAACCTGGGCCTGTCTTATCAGAGCCGCCAGCCGGTGTGGGACGACATCCAGGGCAAGATCCCGGCGACGGGGCTGCTGGTCGGCGCATCGGCGATCCTGTCGGCGTTGATCGGGACAGCCGGCGGGGTAGTCGCGGCATGGAGGCGGGGCACCAAGAGCGACTATGCCATCACGACTTCAACCATGGTCCTCTACTCGATGCCCGACTTCTGGCTGGGGATGCTCCTTTTGGTGGGAGGCGCCGTCGTCCTCGGGTGGTTCCCGGTGGGAGGGATGGTCGGCGTCGGCAGCACCAGCACGGGTTTGGCCGGGATCCTCGACACGGCGCACCACCTGGTCCTCCCCGGTCTGACCCTGACCCTGGCCTACCTGGGTGAGTACGCCATCGTTGCCCGCAGTTCGCTGATCGATGTGATGGGTGAGGACTATCTCACCGTGGCCCGGGCCAAGGGCCTGCGTGACATCCAGGTGCGCAACCGTCACGCCCTTCCCAACGCCCTCCTCCCGGTCGTCACCCTCGGCGCCATCAACCTGGGGTTCGTCCTGTCCGGCGCGATCGCGGTCGAGACCCTCTTCTCATGGCCGGGCCTCGGCAAGGCAACGGCCGATGCTATCCGCGGACCGGACCTGCCGATGCTCCAGGGCCTGTTCCTGGTCTTCAGCGCGGCTGTGATCCTCTTCAATCTGATTGCCGACCTCACGTACGCGTGGCTCGATCCCCGAGTGAGACCCCGATGACGAAACCATGGACGAGGTACCGATGACCACTGCTCGAACCCTGGCCTGGCAGCGCACGAGGAAAGCAGGCGCTGCCACTTTGAAGGAGTTCTGGCGATCGACCCCGGGCCGAATCGGGATCATCGTCCTCGGGGTGTTCATGCTTATGGCGCTGGCGGCACCGTTGATCTCCTCCCAGGAACTGCTCAATCCGGTGGCCGCACGCCTGGCCGGACTTCCACAGTGGGGAACCCCCGGTGAATATGGCCCTCTGGGAACCGATCACCTCCGGCGTCCGGTGTGGGACCAGTTCGTGTGGGGATCGCGCATCAGCCTGTTCGTGGGCCTGGCCGCCACCATCCTGACGATGGCGATCGGATCGATTGTCGGCGTCGTATCGGGATTCGTGGGAGGCAAGCTCGACACCGCCCTCATGCGAATCACCGAATGGTTCCTGGTTATCCCCTTCCTGCCGCTGGCGATCGTTCTGGCGGCGGTGTTGGGAAGGTCGGTGTGGATCATGATCTTCGTCATCGGGATCACGTCGTGGCCATCGACCGCGAGGGTGGTCCGCTCTCAGGTCCTGACCGTCAAGCAGCGGACCTTCGTTGATCGCTCTCGATCGCTCGGCGGCTCAGGATTCCACGTTGTTCGCCAACACATCCTCCCCAACGTCAGTGGACTCATCCTGGCCAATACGACCTTGAGCGTTCCCATCTCGATCCTGACCGAGACGACGCTGAGCTTCCTCGGTCTCGGAAACCCCGGGACTGCCTCATGGGGAAAGACTCTCGAAGAGGCGTTCACCAACGGTGCCATCAGCCGCAATGCCTGGTGGTACTACCTGCCGGCCGGCATCGGGATCGTGGCGGTGGTCCTCGCCTTCACCCTGATCGGCCAGACCCTCGAGAAGATCGTCGACCCACGACTGGCGGAGCGGAGATGAAGGATCAGGCGGAAGACGGAAGAGGGAAGGCGGAGGAA
>CAZPIZ010000222.1:0-3614 GCA_964586615.1 uncultured Acidimicrobiaceae bacterium
GCTGGCTTGTCGAGCTGCAAAGCATCGTCGCCTGGACTAGCCATGACTGGGGACTCGACGGTGGATCCGTTTAAGACTCGTCGAGCTAGGGTAGAAGCAAGGGACGCGCTGGTTCGAAAGGAGACACCATGAAATGCGCACATCACGGGTGCACCTGTCAAGTTACGGAGCCTGAGGAGTACTGCGGCGATCACTGCCGCCAACATGGAGCACATGCCGGGGAGATGGCTGCTGGCCGTTGCGAATGCGGCCATGCCGAGTGCGAAGGAACCCAACAATCCACGTGAGATCGAGTCGACATGGTGCTCGTCGCGGTAGCGGAAGCCGTTGTGTGGTTTGCATCTTCCGATCCTGATCAAAGTTCCTGACCGGGGGCCCTCAAAGTAAGGAGGGCATTAGTTCTGTTTTAGTGGAGGATCGCTGGAGGATCGTCTACGGTGCCCGGGACGGTTGAGAGGAGCTTGATTAGCACTGAGGCGTTGATTCGATGGCTGTTGGTTTCGGGTCTGGTGACCTTCATGGTGGGAGCGGTGCGGTGGCGGCTTGAGTACGAGCAACCCTTTGAGCTGTCGCTTCCGCCATCGGTAAGCCCAAAGGTCCGGTGATGGTTGCGGCCACGATGATGCCTGTGGCATTGCCCGCCACGCAATGAATTGTCGAGCCCGGGCTTTGCTTCCACAAAGGCTGGATGAACCGTTCATGGGTGCCCGGGAACGGTTCCTTACAAGTCGAGACATAAAGGAACAGGGCGACCGGACCCAGGTACAACGTCACCAGAATCCAACCCCACTTCATGTCCTGCAACTCCGGGTTGTTGCGGGCCGCGTCCCAGGCGACGTGACCCACCGACAAAGCGGTCAGCCCGAACCAGACCAACAGGACTCCATCGATCCACGTGAGACGGCCGAGCGGCGGGAGGAAGAGCTCGGTCACTTGATCCCCTGACTTGGCAGGGGATAAGTTATGAACCGTGGATCTAGGAGCTAGTGCACGGTCCCGGGAGAACGGGTAGTCCGCCGCCTCTGCCTGCACCCACGGCGAATGGTTGGCCTAGTACATCCGTAATCTGGTCCTCGGTGGCCTGGTCCTCACCGAGGTAAAGCACGAGAATCGGCCCGCGCTGCCAGAAGCGAGGATTTCCAACCCACTCGACGATGGCGTTGTCCATGTTCGATGGATCGTTGGGGTCGATGCGGGTGGCCGTGGCGGCACCCTCCTCGTCGCTAGCGAATAGGTAGACACGCACCTCCTGGTCGCCTACGCATAAGAGGTGCCCTTGGCCGCCAACCGGCTCGGTGCTGAAGGTATCGACCTGCCGGGCGTCGATGCCGGCGGCGGTGAGTTCCGCAACGAAACGGTCTGGTTCTGCTTCTCCAGCTTCGAGGGTGGTAGTGGTCTCACCGACTCCCGAGCAGGCGATGGCGGTGAGCAGCAAGGCGGCGCAAAATCGCTTCATGTTGCCTTCGACGTATGGGCAGAACCGTCGGTTCCCGGCGTCACGCCTGCATGCTGATCGAGCCCTTCATCCCACCTTCGTAGTGGCCGGGCTGGTGGCAGCCGATGAGACCACTCCTGCTTCGGTGAACCGCCAGGTGATCTTTGGTCTCGTCGCCGGCGATGGTGATGGCGTTGGGTTCATCGGGCGTGGTCATGCCGGTCATATCCATCATCTGACGCCCAGTCACTGGGGAGGCAGGCGCCTTCGTCATTCTCGGCGTTTGCCGCTACGTTGGGTAGTTGATGGAGATCCCGAGGAGGGCCCGATAGCACCATCCGATGCAAGAGGCCGTGCCGCTGGGAGCCGCTGGATCGTCGTGGCTTTTGCTTTTGCCGCGCTCGCTGCCGCATGTGGCGGCAGCACCGCTGCGGGGATTCCTCAGGAGGCGTTCCCGGTGGTGGCCAACGCCGATCTGGCGGTCGGCTCCCAACGCCTACTGGTGGGTCTGGTCACCGCTGACAGCGATTCGCTGGCCGCCTCCGACTTGCCGGTCGAGTTCGACCTCTATTCGCCGGAGACGGCCGAGCCCTCCTTTAGCGTGACTGGAACCTTTCTGTGGACTGTCCCCGAGGTTCGTGGTCTGTATCGAGCGGACGTGACCTTTGACCGGGCAGGGCGGTGGCAGATCGCCGCCCACAGCCCGGGCGGCCCGTCCAGCCTGGTGATCCCGTTTGATGTGGCCGAAGAGGGACGGACCCCAGAGGTGGGCGACCCGGCTCCAGCGGTTAGGACCCGGACCGCCGAAGTGGTCGCCGACCTGTCGGAGATCACCACCGACCCCGACCCCGATCCCCGCTTCTATGAGCTGTCGCTCGATGCCGCAGTAGCCTCCGGCAGGCCTACGGTGGTGGTGTTCTCGACTCCCGGGTTCTGCGAGAGCGCTACCTGCGGTCCGATGCTCGACAATGTCAAGCTGGTTGCCGCCGACTTCCCGCAGGTTAACTTCGTTCACGTCGAGATCTACGAGAATCTTGATGCCGCCACCCGACAGGATCTTCGGGTGGTGGAGGCGGTGGAGGCATGGCGGCTCGTATCCGAGCCGTGGGTGTTCGTTGTCGACTCCACCGGAAGCATCGCCGCCCGTTTCGAGGGTGCAGTCGATCCCGATGAGCTGCGGGCTGCCCTGGAGGAGCTTTTCCTGACGTGAACCTGTGTCTGAGCTGCGGCGACGGTTAGCAATGGACCGCCGAGCGTCCCTCATTGAGCGGGGACAAAGATTGGCATGGGTAACGATCGGCTGGAACGCGGTCGAGGGCGTCATCGCGGTTGGTGCTGGTATCGCTGCCGGCTCGCTGGCGCTGGTCGGGTTCGGCCTCGATTCGTTCATCGAAGTGTTCGCTGGCGGCGTGGTCCTGTGGCAGCTTCGGGGAGTGGCCGAGGAGAGAGAACGGTGGGCGCTGCGCCTTATCGCCTTGACATTCTTCGTCCTTGCCGGGTACGTCGTCGTTGAAGGGGTCCGCGACCTCCTAACTGGCGACGAGGCGGGCGAGTCGACTGTGGGGATCTTCCTTGCCGGGGTGTCGTTGGTGGTGATGCCTCTACTGGCGTGGGCGAAGCTCTGCACCGGGCGGGAGCTCGGCAACCCTGTGATCCTGGCCGACTCGACCGAGACCGCGCTCTGTGCGTATTTGTCAGCGATTCTGCTCGGAGGGCTGGTGCTCAATGCCGCCTGGGGATGGTGGTGGGCCGACACCTTGGCTGCGTTCGGCATCGCGGCCCTGGCCGTGCGCGAGGGGCGAGAGGCGTGGCGCGGCGAAACCTCATTTGAGACGGAGAAAGCCCGCCCCGGAGAATGAAGGGCAGCTTCGCTCGATCTGCGGCGTGGGGGGAGCTTCCACGGATCGTTTCGAGGGCTGGTGGCTTAGCCGCCCGGCCCGTTCTGGACGGTACCGACGGTGCGTTCGCCTGGCCGTTCGCCACGCAGGATCTGATCGATGGTCGAGCCCAAGAGAATGGCGTCAGTCTGCCCGATGATCTTTCCCACGATCACGCCTTCGGGGCTGATGAAGAAGGTCTCGGGCACACCGAAGACACCGAAAGAGATAGCGGCCCGAGAGCCCGGATCGACGACATATTCATAGTTGCGTCCCCAGCCGAGTTCGTCGAGAAAGACAAT
>CAZPIZ010000223.1:0-3605 GCA_964586615.1 uncultured Acidimicrobiaceae bacterium
GACTTCCTCGAAGGCGTCCGACAGTTCGCCGGTGGTCGGTGGCCACCGGCTTCGCGTTGGGTGCAGTGATCGGGGCTTTTGTCGCCGGAGGCGTTGCTGGTCCACGAACCTCGTTGGCCGGGGAACTCCCCGAGGCTGTTGTTGCCGCTCAGGCGGCAGTCCATCGGCTGGCCGCCTCCTTCACGATCACAGAGTCCATCACCCCCGACATCCAAAGAACCTACGCAGGCGAGCTGGTCTATCGGTCGCCCGAGCTCCTCACCATCGACGTGACTCAGACCGATGGGCCACCGGGATGGGCGGCCAATTCGTGGTCCCTGGCGGTCGATGGCGAGAGGTCCGTTGTCTGGTCTCCCTTTCCGTGCCCGACCCTTGGAGGTTGCCATGAGGGAGAGTCCCGCACCCGGGTTACGACCGGCCGGGACCCGTTCTCGGTCATCGTGCCCGCGCCTCTCGACGCGGTCGTGCCAGCCTCGGTGCTCCGTAACGCCACCGAGCCGGAACGTTTCGAGAGTGGTGACCTTCTGGGCCGTCCCACTGTGGCCTTCATCGTGACCGCCGCCCAGGCCAGCTCCCTTCTGGATGCGTATTTCGAGATTGGGAACTGGCGTGAGATTCACCCGACCGACCTGGTGGCCATATGGCTCGACCGGGAGAGCTTCATTCCGTTGCGGGTCACGGTCGCTCCCGGTGGGTCGACCGATCGCAGTCTTTGGGCGGCACGCCGGGGTTACCTCGATGAGCCCGGGATCCGCTATCTCGTCATCGACTATGTCGATGTCGATCTGACCAGCGAGGTGGTTGCGAGGCTTGAGGTAAGCGAGGAAGAGCATGTGGTTGACGCCGGGTTCCGGGTTGACATGACCCTGGTGCCGCCCCTCGAACCCGCAATGCCGCTGGTAGCGGCCGGAACCGTGGGTGGCCGTGTGGCGACCAGGGTGTGGGCGTGGAGTGATGGTCGGGCGTGGATCCGTCTCGATCTCACGGAGGAATGGGGCGGTCCCGGGCTGTTCGGAAACGACGGCTCCGGCGTCAGGGCGCTCGAACCTTCGGGGGGCCCGATCTACGAGTCGGGTGGCGGCGACAAGGTGTTCGTTCATGGCGACGGTTTCGACGCTGTGATCAGCGGGTCGGTGGAGTCGTCGGCTCTGGAACGGCTGGCCGATGGGCTCGCCGGCACCAAGCTGGCGCTGCCTGCCGATTGGCCCGAGGCGCCGGCGGCCACCGAGGTGATAGGGCGGGCCTGGCTGCCGGTGGGCCTGAGTGGATACTCCGAGCCGATCGTCCGGGCGGTCGGGGAGAGTGTCGTAGTGGATCTTTTCGCAGCCGGTGGACGGTCGGTGCACATCGCCTCCCAACCAGCATCGATGCTTGCCCCACCGCTCGACCCCGATGCCCGCGCCGTCGAGGTGCGGGGGACCACCGGGCGATACTCGCCCATGCTCGGTTTGCTTGAGTGGAGCGAGGACGCGACGTCGGTGTCAATCGGTTCTGCCACGGCCTCCTTGGACGAGTTGCTCGCTATAGCCTCGAGCCTGGTCAAAGCTTCCGAGGATGGTCCTTGAAAGGACGGCGAGCTTCGCTGGCAGCCGCCCTTCTTGGTGTGCTGGTGGGGGCGGCCGGTGTGACGGCCCTTCAGTCGGCGCAGGCACCCGCCATCACGACCACCTTGGCGCCTTCGAGCACCCCGTCCTCGACCTCGGGGGCGGGATCATCGACCACATCTCCCGAGCCATCGACCACCGTCGAGCCTCAACCCGGGTTAAGCCTGGTCGTGGTGTGGACCTCGGGTGGACTTCCGGCCGGTCTGGCGACAGCCGTCCAAAGCATCGAGGGAGTATTGCTCGTTTCCGAGGTCAGGTCCGACCTTGTCTGGTTCGAATCCGAGACGGAGGGTGGCTTCGTCGTGCCGGTGGAGGCCGCCGCGGTCGACGGTTTTTACGCCGAGATCGCCCCGGCCGAGTGGAGGCTCACCCTGGGGAGTCTGGGGGAAGGCGAGGTCATTCTCAGCGAGAGTTCAGCGGCGTTGCGGGCCGCGGCGGTAGGAGACTTGTTCTCGCCGGCTGGCATCGACCTTCGCGTTGTTGGAGTCATGCCAGACCCCGTAGTGGGGGCAGCCGAGATCGTGACCACGATCGGCACCGGATTGGCGATGGGGGTCACCACCCCCCGGTACCTACTGGTGACATTCGAGGGGGACCGGGCGGTCTTCGAACGATCGGTGCGAGAAACCCTCCCCGAAGGTGTGGCTGTGAGGATCAGAGCGCCAGGCGAGACCCCGTTTCTTCGTCACGGCGACGCCGTTCTGCCACAGGTGGTGATCAAAGCGACGTTCGGCGAGTTCTCCCTGAGGTTGGGTGACTCGGGAGGATTCGAGATCGACGATGAATGGCTTGCGGGCAACCTTGCAACCGTCGATGTGCCCCTGCTCGGAGCGACGACCTGTCATGTCGGGATCCTCTCTTCGTTGCGCGGTGCGATGGAGGAGCTACAGCAGTCCAACCTAGGTTTCCTCGTCGAGACCTTCGATGGTTGTTACAGCCCTCGTTTCATCGGTGGGACCCGATCCCTGTCCCGACATGCCTGGGGAGTGGCGGTTGATCTCAATTACGCCGCCAACCCCACCGGCCAGGTCACTGTTCAAGATCCGCGTCTTGTCTCGATCATGGAGCGCTGGGGGTTCACCTGGGGTGGCAACTGGCTGGTGCCGGATGCCGCTCATTTCGAGTGGGTCAGCCCTATCCAGCCGTGATCGAGGAGGTTCAGCAGGCGCAAGTGAAGACCTCGAACTTGGTCCTGGTGGCCGGTCCCAGGATCACCTGGTTGGCGGCCTCCGGCAGCATCAGATTCCCGACCTCCTCGCCCGTCGCGAGATCCATGACATGGATCCGGTCTGGCACGGCCACCCTGAGGAATTGTCCGTTGTCGGACAGGTCCATGGAACTGACAATTCCGGCGGCTTCCATGCCGGCCCCGTAGTTGCGGTTCTCGGGCTCGAGGGAGTTCACGTACGACCCATCGGCCAGGTAGATGATGCCAGCGGGGTCGATCGCCATCGGAACCTGACCTTGAGCGTCTGGATACTGTCCGATCATGTTGCGGCGCGTGATCTCCAGTTCGGCAGTGTCCACCTCGACCAGTAGCCCGGAGCGCCTGTCCACGGCCGCCAGCGTGGTGCCATCTGGTGAGATGGCCAGACCGATTGAATCGACACTCCCTTGACCGAAGGGTCCCGGGAGGAAGATGCAGAAGGACCACTCCTCTTCCAGGCTGATGACGTGGATGAAGGCGTAGTAGTTGGGGGAGTTGTCGAGGGCCGGGTCCTTGATCGGATCCTCTCCATGATCGAGCGAATAGAGGGTGTAGAGGAACCGGCCGTCAGGAGCTGTCACCTGGCTGCGGGCATGGCCCTTCATCCACGTGTCCAGCCCGACCTCTGGTGTGTAGTCGTTGATTACTGCACCGGTCTCCAAGTCGAGACGGTGAACCTCGTAGTGGTCGGGGTTGTCGGCTGGAAGGAACTTGAGCAGGAACAATGTCTGGGTGTTCACGGAAAAGGCTTCCGGTTCGTAGTTGCCCTCGAGGGCATAGCGGCGCCAGGTCGA
>CAZPIZ010000224.1:0-3590 GCA_964586615.1 uncultured Acidimicrobiaceae bacterium
CCTAGTCCTTCCTCACCACCCACCAACCGGCGAGGATGAAACCCGCCAGAATCAGCAAGGCTGCCCGCCGTCCCCACCCGAGACCGTCGACAACAGCGGCCCAGACCAGCGGACCCAGGATGGTCGCGAAACGACCAACCGTTGCGTAGAGCCCGTAGAACTCCCCGACGTGCTGGGGTGGGCTCAGCTCGAGCATCAGGACCCGGTCGGCGGTCCAGGTTGCACCGAGAGCGAGACCTCCAATGGCCCCCACGATCCATATCAGCCATGTGATTCCTACCGTGGCGGTCAACGCCCCCAAGCCCAGCGCTCCGACCCAGACCAGCAGCACGGTCCGCAACGCCCTTCTCGCCCCGAGCTGTCTCGTCAGACGCCCGCCACCAAGGCCACCCCCGATGGCGCCGACGATGGCGACTCCGAGGAGGTTGTTCACTTCCCTGGTGGAGAGGTTTAGTTCGGTCAGCACGAACAGCGCCAGAAACCCTCCAATGAGGGTGTTGATCGCGTCCGTGTAGAGGAACCGACCGAGGAGAAAGCGGACGACCCCCGGCGTGCGCGCCGCATTTCGCCATGCCCCAATCAAATGGGTGAATGGCAAGCCCTTGACCGGATTGTGAGAACCGCCTTTCGTTTCCGGGCCCGGATGCTCGCGGACCCAGACGAAGATGGGGATCGAGAACAAGGCGAATCCGGCGGCGAGGAGCCGGAAGGTGGTTGCGTAGCCCGCGTCGAGAATCTCGAAGGCCAACAACCCGAGCCCGAGACCGACAAACGAACCGAGGTAGCCGATCCCGACGCCGAGCCCCGAGGTCCGCGCCCGGCTCGACGGGTCGCTCACCGACGGAAGCAACGAGTCGTACACAGCCGAGCCGGTATTGACCCCGATCAAGCCCAGCCCGAGGAGCACGAGGGTGACGGTGGGGGAGAAGGAGGCGAGCCCGGCTGTGGCCAGGACGGCGACGGCGGTGGTCACGGCCAGGGCCGGAAGCCGCCGAGCCGATCGGTCCGTTCGAGCCCCGATCCATGGCGCCAGCACTATCACCGCTGCCCCGGCAGCGGCTTCCGTGAGGGCGAGCGCCGAATCGGGGAGTCCCGATTCATGGAGCCAGGATGGGATGTAGAGACCTACCACCCCCAGGGCGAAGATGGTGTTGGCCAGGTCGTAGATGATCCAGCCCCAGGTCGCTTTGTTGGGGGAGCCGTGCGGGGAGATGGTGGGGTCGATTCCGATACCCTGACTAGCGATAGGCCTGATTAGATATAGGCCTGACTAGAACGTGACCGCCACCGAGATCAGCTCGTCGTGACCGAGCATGCCGGCTGCGGCCTGGAGGGCGCGGGGCGCTTCGGTAAGCGGGAACTGATGTGAGACCAGGTCATCGATGCGGGCATCGGTGGCTACCTGATCGCAAGCCCAGTCGTAAGCATGGCTGCTCGCCCCCAGGGCCCCTCGTAGGGTGAGCTGCTTGGTCACGATGAGATCCGAGAAGAAGTGCACCGGCCGGTTGCCTTTGGTCGAGGCGAGAATCACCCGACCACCCGAGCGAACCAGGTCAAGGGCGGTGAACATGGCTTCCGGGTCGTCTGATGTGACGTCGATGACCACATCCGGACGGGTGCCGAGATGATCGGCAACGGAGGCGGCGACATCTTCGGTAGAGGCGTCGACGATGAGACTGGCCCCGAGCTTCTGGGCGATCGCCAAACGATCGGCATCGACGTCGAGACCGCTGACCCCGACCCATTCGGCTCCGGCGGCCAAAGCCGCGACGACACATGCGAGTCCTCGGGGCCCTGGTCCGAGGATCATGACCCTCTCGCCAGGTTTCAAGTCTGCCAGCTCGACCGCCCAGGTGTAACCGGCGGCGAGAGGATGGACGAAAGTCGCCAGCTCGGCCGAGATGTCGTCCGAGACCGCGTGCAGCCGGGCAGAGGGATCCAGATAGAGGTACTCGGCGAGGCCTCCCCAGAGTCCCGGTGGCTCGGTCGAAGGGAGGCGCCCGTAGCTGTTCACAGGCAGGCGATTGCGGCAACCTCCGACGCCGTTTCGGCATCTACCGCAGGTGCCGCATCGCAGCTCGGGCTCGACCACCACCCTGGTGCCCACCTCGAAACCCTGGGCGTCATCGGTGGCGGCGATCCGCCCCACGATCTGGTGACCCAGGACAAGCGGGTAGACGATGTCGGGGCGGTCGCCCTTCCAGATCTGGACGTCTGCTCCGGAGATCCCGGTCGCCTCGATCGCGAGCCAGCCACCCTTGATCACAGGCTTGATCGGCAGCCGATTGCAGGTCAGTTGCCGAGGCTCGACCAGCAGCATGGCCTTGGCGCTGTCGGGTGATTCCACTAGATCGGCGAGTGTAAACCCGCCCTCGAGGGGCTAATCCAAGGCCCGCTCCAAAGCCTTTCCTATCCGGTCGAGGCCCTCTTCGAGGTCGTCGTCGCTGAGCGCATACGACAGCCGTGCATATCCGTCGGTTCCGAAGGCTTCCCCCGGGACCACGGCGACGTTGGCCTCTTCCAGGAGATAAGAAGCGATACCCATCGACGAACCGAATCGGGGGAGGTGGGCCTCCAGTCCCGGGTAGCAATAGAACGCACCTCCCGGTTCGACGCAGGTCACCCCGGCCATTTTCGTGAGCATTCCATGCATGACCTGACGTCGTTTGTCAAACGCCTGCCGCATTTCCTCGATTGGCTCCGAGGGCCCGGTCAAACCGGCGAGGGCGGCTCGCTGGGCAATGTTGTTGACATTGGAACTCAGATGGGATTGATGGTTGCTGGCGCCCTTGATGACGTCGGCCGGTCCCACCATCCAGCCGACTCGCCAGCCGGTCATGGCATAAGTCTTGGCGACTCCATTCACGATCAGCCATCGGTCTTCCATCTCGGGAACGGCGGCGATCGAGGCCGCTTCGATCCCCCCGTAGACGAGCCGCTGGTAGATCTCGTCGGTCAGAACCCAAATCCCTCGCTCGCCCGCCCAGCGTCCGATCGCCTGGACCTCATCGGAGGAGTAGACGGTCCCCGTCGGATTGGACGGGGAGACGAATACCAGGACCTTGGTGCGCGGTGTGGCGGCGGCCTCGAGCTGGTCGACCGACACCTTGAACTCGGCGGCTTCATCGGCCACCACCGGCACCGGGACTCCTCCCGAGAGCGCTGCCGCCTCCGGGTAGGTAACCCAATAGGGAGCCGGGATCAGGACTTCGTCGCCTGGATCCAACAAAGCCGCCAATCCCAGATACACGGCCTGCTTGCCACCGTTGGTAATCAGGACCTGGCGAGCCGAGGTCGTCACTCCTGATTGCTCGAGCGTCGCCACCGAAACGGCTTCACGCAATTCTCCGAGCCCGGCATTGGACGTGTAGTGGTGATTGCGAGGATCGCGAGCGGCGACGATGGCCGCTTCCACTATGTGGGTGGGGGTCGGGAAGTCCGGTTCACCCGCTCCAAAGCTGATGGTGGGACGTCCTGCTGCCTTGAGCTCGGCCGCCCGTTCGCTGATCGCCATCGTGGCCGATTCCTGAATCGACCCGACGCGCCTGGAAATACGAGACATGGCCCGAGGTTAACGAGCCGGCCCTCAC
>CAZPIZ010000225.1:0-1872 GCA_964586615.1 uncultured Acidimicrobiaceae bacterium
AAGAGCACCCTGCCTCCGGTGCCGGCCAGGATGGCGGCTCCGGCCAGCGGCCCCACGTGGTGGAGAACATGGGGGGCGATGCCGCTGACGGTGCCCCAGGCGGCCAAGAGGACGTGGCGGAGGCGTCCCGATCCCGGTCGGGCAGAGGTGGCGGTAGTCATGTCCCGAGGGCGGTGTCGAGCTCTTCGAACAAGGCCGCCGAGGGAACGAACATCTCGGCGTAGTGCCGTACCCAGGCGATAGTGCCGTCTTGGCGGACGAGGGCGAAGCTGTGGCTGGGCCGGT
Source organism: uncultured Acidimicrobiaceae bacterium (assembly GCA_964586615.1). Classification (GTDB taxonomy): domain Bacteria; phylum Actinomycetota; class Acidimicrobiia; order Spongiisociales; family ZC4RG35; genus DATEEG01. The sequence goes on from CAZPIZ010000225.1 coordinate 286, forward strand.
CCCTGTGTCCGTAGACACCCACCATGCCGTAGGCCTCCGATACCCTGGCTCCGGAGTCGATCAGAATCGGCCTTTCGATCCCGAAACGAGCAGCTTCGGAATTCACCATCGGGGCCGGGTCGACCATGATCGGAAGGATGTTGAGACCTCGCTCGACAGCCCCGGCCTCGATCTCGGGGATCTGGGCGAAGCAGCCGTCACAGCCCACCCCCATCGAGAAGTACAGCAGAGCATCGCCCTTTGCCAGCGTCTCTTCGAGAGAGATGGTGGTTCCGTCGGTGGCGGTGAGAGTGAAGGGTGTTGCTGTCCCTATGGTTTCGTTCCTCGGTCCGGTGGCGGCAGCAACCGCGACCAATCCTGCTAGGACCGCGAAGGGGGCGATGAACCCGATCCACCGCCAGGGGGATTGTTTCGGTTGGGGCTTAGCTCGAGGTGATGTCGTCCTGCTCATGGCAGCTCCTGTCTGATTGGTCGTGAATGCGGTCGGGGTGGGGACGTCGGCTCGACAACATGACGGCTCCCACCGCTACGGCGATCAGCCCGAGGCCGATGACTGGATCGGGGATCCAGGCCAATCGATCGAGCAGTGGGGAGAGAGCGTCTTCGATCCTGGTCCCCAACGAAGCCTGAAAGGTGGGAGCCAGTGACGACCCGGTCAACGCAACCACTAAAAGGATGGCTCCCATCAGCCCGAACATCGCCGCGGTGATGACCTCGAGCAGGGAAATGGTGAACCGGCGGGAGCCGATCTTCCAGGCAAAGGTACGACGGCTCGGCTGCAAGGCCTCCGGGTGGACCCGGTCCCAGATCAGGGTCAACACGACCAGCGGAAAGACCATCCCGAACACGTATGCCAACCCGATACCCAGGGAACCGGCGAGGCTGGGCGACAGAGCCGAGATCGTGAGCATGCCTGCCAGGACCGGCGCGCAGCAGGCGCTGGCCGCCCCCGAGAACACACCTAGGGCATACACCCCGGCCGAATCGGTGCGGGAGATATCGGGTGAGCCCCGCATGAACGGAAGCGACCAGGTCTTGCCGGTTGCAGAGAGGCCGGCCAGCACCAGGAGCAGCACTCCGCCAGCTGCGTACACCACCGAGTGGAACTGAAGGAGGCTGGCAGTAAGAAGGCTGAGGCCGAGGGTCACCGGCACCAGCACCGTGGCGACCCCGACGGCGAATACGAAAGTGAGGGGGACCAGCCGCCACCGATGGTTGCGGACCGCAGCAGCCAGGTAGGCGGGAAACATCACCATGATGCAACAGGGTGCGAAGAGGGCGACCGCACCGGCTACGAAGGCGGCGAGCAGGGTGCCACCGAGGAATATCCCCTCCATCTCAGCTGGCCTTCGCCGCCATCAGATCGATCAATCGTTGTTCCAGACGACGTTGCGACAGGCGCCCGTAGCCAAAGAACACCCCATCTATCAAAAGGATCGGCGGGAAAGGCACCCGGTGTCTCGCCACCAGGTTCCGGCCGGTCGCAGACATCAGGGGCACCAATTCGATCGTCAGCGGGAAACGATCTTTCTGGACGTGCAACATTCGTTGCGCTTCATCGCAGAAGTGACAGCCCGGCGCGGTCAC
>CAZPIZ010000225.1:1972-3583 GCA_964586615.1 uncultured Acidimicrobiaceae bacterium
AGGGGGTATAGCTGAGGGCGTTGCCGAGCAGGTTGACGATGACCTGGGTCAGCCGGTCGGGGTCGCCGGTCACCCTGAGGTGGGGAGTGTCGACTCGCAGTTGGACTTCTTGGTCGTCGAATTGGGGGCGGAGCCTGGTGGCGACCGAGGAGGCCAGCTCTCCGAGATCGACGTCTATTCGGTGGGTTACACCTCCGTTTTCTTGGATGCGGGAGAGGGTGGAGAGGTCAGAGGCGAGCCTTTTCAGGCGGGCGGCTTCTTCGGCTACCGAGGCGAAGATTTCGGCTTCTGCTGGGACGACGCCGTCGATGAGACCCTCCATGTACCCTTCGATAGCGGATAGGGGGGTCCGCAATTCGTGGGAGAGATCGGCGATGAGCTGGAGACGTTTCCGCTCGGTCTCCTCCAGGCTGGAGGCGAGGGCGTTGACGTCTGCCGCCAGCGCCGCCAACTCCGCCTCGGCGGGTAGCGTCACCCTTTCGCTGTAAGAACCTTCCGCCAGTCGGCGGGTGGCGATACGCACCCGGTCAAGGGGCCTGATGATTCGTCTTGCCACCAGCGCCGACACCACCAGCGCCACCACGACGCTCACCAGCACTCCTACTGCCAGCGCCCGGGCGATAGAGACGGCAAAGGCTGTGTCCAGGTCCTCCGCCATTCCGGCCATCATTTCGGAGCCAGGAAGCATGTCTGCCATATGGCCGGCGAAGAAGGCGGGGGCAGCCACCGAGGCGACCACTGCCAACGTGAGCGCCCCGGACAGCACCACGGCCAGGTAGGAGGCAAGCAGCCGGACCCGCAAGGTGCGCCACCGGCTCATCTCGGATTCTCCACCAGCCGATAGCCAACCCCGCGAACGGTCGCTATCACCTTCGGGTTCTGAGCGTCGTCGTCCAGTGTTTGACGGAGGTTGCGGATATGAACGTCGACCACCCGCTCATCTCCAAAGAAGTCCCACCCCCAGACTCGTTCCAGCAGTTGCCGCCGGGTGAAGACCCGGCCGGGGGCGGAGGCCAGCGCCGCCAGCAGATCGAACTCGAGCACCGTCAGGTCCACCGGACTCCCCGAGTGCGTCACCAGGCGGCGGCCATTGTCGATTCGAAGGACACCCAGGTCCAGGATGTCGCCCGAGGCGGTTTCCGGTGAGCGACTCCGACGGAGGAGGGCCTTGACCCGGGCCGACACCTCGCGAGGGCTGAACGGTTTTGTGACGTAGTCGTCGGCACCCAGCGAAAGTCCGAGCAGCTTGTCGACCTCCTCGGCTCGGGCGGTCAGCATCAGCACGTATGCAGTTGAGGTTCTTCGTAGCTCGGCCAGCACCTCGAAACCGTCTTTGCCTGGGAGTCTGACGTCGAGCACCACTGCCTCGGGGTGAATTGCTCGAACTTGTTCGAGCGCCTCTTCGCCGGTGGCCGCTTCCGACACTTCAAACCCGTCGGCCACCAGATAGCGGCGAAGGACGTCGCGTATCTTCGGCTCGTCGTCTACGACCAATACTCTGATGGGCATGTTCCCAATGCTATGTGGGGCGGCCCGCAGAAGGACCGCCCCAAAGCTCTGAACGACTAATCAGCCGTCGGTGCCATCGATCATCGGGCAGGCCTGCCGTTC
>CAZPIZ010000226.1:0-3578 GCA_964586615.1 uncultured Acidimicrobiaceae bacterium
AGCCGGCGGTTGGCGAACTTGGCCTTGATGTAGTCGCGGTTGAGGAGGGCGATGAAGTCGATCGAGATCGACTTCGGGCACGCGGCTTCGCACTCTCCGTGGTTGGTGCAGGATCCGAAAAAGTTCTCCATCACGTCGACCATCTTCTCCACTCTGATCAGCCGCTCGGCTTGCCCCTGGGGCAGCAGGTTGAGATGAGCCACCTTGGCGGCGGTGAACAGCTGGGCAGCACCGTTGGGGCAAGCAGCGACGCAGGCACCGCAACCTATGCAAGCCGCCGCCTCCAATGCGGCATCGGCGACGTCCTTTGGTACCAGTATCAGGTTGGCGTCGGGGGCGGAGCCGGTGGGAGCGGTGATGTAGCCGCCGGCGGCGATGATGCGATCGAAGGCGGAGCGATCGACCACCAGGTCGCGGATCACGGGGAAGGCCGCCGCTCTCCACGGCTCGACTGTGATGGTGGAGCCGTCCGAGAACTTTCTCATATGGAGCTGGCAGGTGGCAGTGCCGCGTTGGGGTCCGTGGGCCTGACCTTCGATCATCACGCCGCAGCTACCGCAGATACCTTCCCGGCAGTCGTGCTCGAACGCGATGGGCTCTTCGCCCTGATTGGTGAGGCGGTCGTTGAGCACGTCGAGCATCTCGAGGAAGCTCATCTCGGGCGATACGTCTTCGACCAGATAGGTCTTGAACCCACCCGGGGCCCCGGCACTCTCCTGCCGCCAAACCTGCAAGGTGATGTTCATCGTTGGATCTTTGGCTCGGGGCTTCCGTCTTCCGTCTTCCGTCTTCCGTCTGACATCTGAGGTCACTTGTACGACCTCGTGGTCAGATGAACTTCCTCGAAGACCAGTGGCTCCTTGTTGAGCACCGGCTCCCCTCCGGTCCACTCCCAGGCGGCGACGTAGGCAAAGTTCTCGTCATCGCGTTTGGCCTCGCCATCCTCGAACTGGTGCTCTTCCCGGAAATGACCGCCACACGACTCCTCTCGATGGAGGGCGTCGCGGCACATCAACTCGGCGAGTTGGAAGAAATCGTCGACCCGGCCGGCCTTCTCGAGTGACTGGTTGAGTTGCTCGTTGGTTCCCAGCACCCGCACATCGTTTTGGAAGTCCTGATAGAGAGCCGGTATCTCGGAAAGCGCTTTCTCGAGACCGGTTCGGTCCCGGCTCATCCCGCAGTAATCCCACATCAACCGCCCCAGTTCCCGGTGGTACCAGTCGACCGACCTCGTCCCCCGCCCAGCCAGGAATCCCTTGACCCGCTCGGAGACCTCGGTCTCGACCTGGTGGAAGACGGGATCCTCGATCGGTACCGGTGGGCTACCGAGCAGGCCAGCCAGATAGTCGCCGATCGTGTAGGGGAGCACGAAGTATCCGTCGGCCAAACCCTGCATCAAGGCCGAGGCACCGAGGCGGTTGGCGCCATGGTCCGAGAAGTTGGCCTCGCCGATCGCATAGAGACCGGAAATGGTGGTCATCAGGTTGTAGTCGACCCACAACCCACCCATGGCGTAGTGAGGTGCGGGATAGATCCGCATCGGCACCTTCAAGGGGTCCTCGTCGGTGATCCGCTGGTACATCTCGAAGAGGTTGGAGTAGCGCTCCTGGATCTTCTCGATACCAAGTCGGCTGATCGAGGCGGCAAAGTCGAGGTAGACCCCGTTTTTGCGAGCTCCGACTCCCTTGCCCTGGTCGACCAGCCGCTTGGCGGCGCGGCTGGCCACGTCGCGGGGGACGAGGTTGCCGAAGGCCGGATACATGCGCTCGAGGAAGTAGTCGCGCTCGGCATCGGGGATCTGATCGGGGGAGCGTTTGTCCGAAGCAGCCTTGGGGACCCAGATCCGGCCGTCGTTGCGAAGCGACTCCGACATCAGAGTCAGCTTGCTTTGGAAGTCGTCGTTCTGGGGGATGCAGGTGGGGTGGATCTGGGTGAAGCAGGGGTTGGCGAAGGCCGCCCCCCGGCGGTGGGCCCTCCAGATGGCGGAGGTGTTGCAGGCCTTGGCGTTGGTGGAGAGGAAGAAGGCATTGGTGTAACCGCCGGTGGCAAGCACCACCGCGTGGGCGGAATGACGGGTGATCTCGCCGGTCACCAGGTCGCGGGTGACGATCCCCACCGCCCGACCGTCCTTCAGAACCACATCGAGCATCTCGCTGCGGGTGTTGAGCTTGACGGTGCCCTCGTTGACCTGGCGCATCATCTGCTGATAGGCGCCGAGCAGCAGCTGCTGGCCGGTCTGGCCCGCCGAATAAAAGGTCCTCGACACCTGGGCACCGCCAAAGGAGCGGGTGTCGAGCAAGCCTCCATACTCACGGGCGAAGGGAACCCCTTGGGCGACTGCCTGGTCGATGATTTTGACCGACTCCTGGGCGAGGCGGTAGACGTTGGCCTCCCGGGCCCGGTAGTCGCCGCCCTTGACGGTGTCGTAGAAAAGCCGGTAGACCGAGTCGCCATCGTTGCGATAATTCTTGGCGGCATTGATGCCCCCCTGAGCGGCGATGGAGTGAGCCCGGCGAGGGGAGTCGTGATAGGTGAACACCTCGACCTGATAGCCCAACTCGCCAAGGGAGGCGGCGGCGGAGGCACCGGCCAGGCCGCTTCCGACGATGATGATCCTGAAGCGCCGCTTGTTGTTGGGGTTGACCAGTTTGATGGAGATCTTGTGGTTGTCCCACTTTTCGGCGATCGGTCCTGGCGGGATCTTGGCGTCGAGGTTCAATGCCATCAGCTGATCACCCCGAAGGCGACCGCCAGAGGCATCGAGACGTTGCCCACGACGATGAGAGCCGACAGACCCTGGGCCAGCCAACGTCGCCACTGGTTGAACCGTGGGTTGTTGATGCCGAGGCTCTGGAACATCGACCAGATGCCGTGGAAGAGGTGGATTCCCAACAGCAAGTTGGCCAGCACGTAGAAGGCGGTGACCGGCCATCGGCTGAAGGTGTGGATGAAGTTGTCGTGGATGTTGCCCCGTACCCATCCCTCCGGGGCGAACGGCTGGATGCCCCAGGTGAAGTCGGCCAGGTGGAAGAGGAGATAGGCCAGGAAGATGTAACCGCTCCAGCGCATCGTCCGGCTTGCGTAGTTGGCGGAGAGGTATTGGCGGGGGCCCTGGTATTCCACCGTCCGTGCCCGGCGGTTGATGAAGGTGAGGGTGGTGGCGGCGTGGATGTGCAGGACGAAGGCGAGGATGAGACCGACCCGCATGATCCATAGGAATATGTGGCGGGGGAGGATCGGATAGAACAGTTCGCGGAGGGCGTGGCCGTACTCGTCGACCTCGTAGACGCCGCTGGCTTCAGGTCCGAGGAAGATCTTGATGTTGCCGACGAGGTGGGCGATCACGAACCCGATCAGCACGATACCGGTGATTGCCATGACCCACTTCTTGCCGACGGCCGAGCGATAGAACTCGATAAAGAACGGAGCGCGCCGTCGGGTGGTTGGGTCAGTGACGGTGGTGCTCACGGCAAGGACTCATTAAAGCGCGGCGAGAGGGCACATCAGCCGCATCTCCCCTGGAACGATTTTTGGAGATCTCCTCTTGACGGCGCGCGTAAGAAGTACCACAATCACAA
>CAZPIZ010000227.1:0-3563 GCA_964586615.1 uncultured Acidimicrobiaceae bacterium
ACCGTTCCGCCGTGTAGGAAGGCAACCCGGTCGGCGGTGTTGCGGGCGAAGCCCATCTCGTGGGTCGCAATCAGCATGGTCATGCCCTGGCCCTTTAGCTCTCTGATGCATTCCAGCACCTCACCCACGAGGACCGGATCAAGGGCCGATGTGACCTCGTCGAGAAGCATCAGCTCCGGTTGCATGGCCAGAGACCGGATGATGGCCACCCGTTGCTGCTGGCCTCCCGACAGCCGGTCGGGGTAGTCCTTGACCTTGTCGAGGAGCCCGAAGCGCTCGAGCAGGTCCACGGCACGCGCCTCGGCCGCGGACCTGTCCAGTTTGAGCACCTTGCGGGGGGCAAGCGTGATGTTGTCGAGAATCGTTAGATGGGGAAAGAGGTTGAATGACTGAAACACGATGCCCATCCGTGACCGCACCTGGTTGGCGTCGACCTCGGGGCCCGTGATCGCCGATTCGTCAAGGAAGATCTCGCCCTGGTCGATCGGCACCAAGAGATTGACCGCCTTGAGCAACGTCGACTTCCCCGACCCCGAGGCTCCGATCAGACAAACCACCTCATGGGGCCTCAACTCGAGGTTCACATCGGAAAGTACCACCAGGTCCCCAAACGCCTTGGAGAGTCCAACAATGCGCAGTCGGCTGGATGTCGCGGTCACGAACTCATCGCCTGCCTGCGGCGGCGGACCCGCTGGCCGTACCAATCGGTGAAACGCGCCACGGGGACGCTCACCGCCAGAAACAAGAGGGTCGCGGCGATGTAGCCGGTGTAGTTGAAGGTGCGAGCGTTGTAGATCTGGGCTTCCCTCACGCCTTCGCGGACCCCGAGCACGAAGACGAGGGCGACATCCTTCTGAAGGCTGACAAAGCTGCTGAGAAGAGCAGGGATGACGTTACGGACAGCCTGGGGCACCAGCACATGACGAAGGGCCTGGACCTGGGTCAGGCCCAATGATTGCGCCGACATTCGCTGGCTTTCGTGGACGGACTCGATCCCGGCTCGATAGATCTCGGCCGTGTAGGCGGTGTAACTGATGACCATTGCCGTAACTCCCCAGAACAAGGCGGATCGAGGAACTCCCGGAATACCCAGGGCAGGAATCCCAAACCCGAGGACCAGGATCATCAGCAGCAAGGGAACCCCCCGCACCAGGTCCACGTAGACCACCGCCAGCGCCCGGATCGGAAAGAAGATGGGCCCTCTCAGAGACCGTGCCGCCGCCACGATGAGAGCCGCCACGAGAATCAGAGCTTCGGCCACGACGAACATCCGGACATCGAGCCAAAAGCCGCTCAAGACCGCCGGCCATACCTCCTGGAAGTGACGGAGGCTGAAGAACTGCTCACGGACTCTTGGCCAGGTGTCGGATGAGAGGACCGCCCATATCGCGATGCCAACGAAGACGATCGTCGACAGAGTGGAGATGACGACAGCCCGTGCCCCTTCCTTCCTGGCGGTTCGCCGCCAGGAAGGAAGAAGACCGGGGGTCTTCGATGAGGCGGTCACAAACCCGGCTCTGTCACCAGAGGGACGGGCGATAGATCGACAAGTGCCAAATCAGCGAGTAATCGTCTTGATTTCACCCTCCGAGGCCAGCCACTGCTCGGCCAGGGAATCCAGGGTCCCATCGGCCTCGAGTGCCTCGAGGGCCTCATTGACACAGGCGACCAGCGGGCTTCCGTCGGCGAACAGCAACCCGAACCGATCGGCCTGTTCCTCAGATGCCTCCAGCACACCCACGATCGTCGCCTCCGGGATCTCGACAGCCGTAATGAAATGGGCCGTGGGGAGGTCGAACACCAGGGCGTCGACCTGACCCGCGTCCAGGGCCGACTTGGCATCGGAGTTGGTGTCGTAGACGGGTGGTGCGGTGTCCGGCTGGATGATCTCCTCGATGTAGTCGAGGCTGGTTGTTCCGATCTGGGCGCCGAGCACGAAACCCTTGAGGTCTGCAACCGTATTCGCCTCGGTCACCGGTGAGTCGGCAAACGCCACCAGGGCCTGGTCGGTGACGTAATAGGGGACGCTGAAGTCCACCACCTCGTCCCGCTCATCGGTGATCGAATACTGCTGAAGGTTGAAGTCGAAGTCCTTCGGTCCTGGGGCCACTGCCTCATCAAAGCCGGTCCGGATCCACGTCACCTGCTCGGGCGTGAACCCGAGTTGCTCGGCCACCGCGTATGCGACCGCAGCCTCGAAGCCCTCCTGGTTGGTGGGATCGTCGTCGACAACCCACGGCGGGAACGCCGGTTCCGCGGTGGCGACGGTCAGTACTCCGGACTGGACCAGTTCGAGTTGGTCGACGGCGCAACCGGAGCCTTCGGCTCCAGTCGTCTCGGTGCTGCTGCCACCGCAGGCTGCAACTAGGAGCGCCATCACGACGAACCCGACAGGTCCCAACATGGGCTTTGTCAGAATTCTCTCTAATCGCATTTTCATGAACCTCCTGAGGGCCGGAATCGTACTGGCCCCACCAGGGTCCGGCTTGGGACCGACGACGACGACCATGCCGGTACCATGACCCGGTGAGCGGTCCCCCCAATACGGTTGATGTGGACCGGCCCGGTGAAGCCTGCGGAGTGTTCGGGATCTACGCACCCGGCCAGAGGGTGTCCCAACTCATCTATTTCGGTCTCTTCGCGCTTCAACATCGCGGGCAGGAATCGGCTGGCATCGCCACCTCTGACGGCGAGACCGTCACCGTCTTCAAGGACATGGGCCTGGTTGCCCAGGTTTTCGACGAGAGGTCCCTGGCAGGTCTCGACGGTCACATAGGCATCGGCCACACCCGCTATTCGACCACCGGCTCCAACTGCTGGGAGAACGCCCAGCCGGTCCATCGTCAGATCGGCGCCACCTCGATCGTCCTCGCCCACAACGGCAATCTCACCAATGCCGTTGACCTGGCCGGTATCCACGGCCGCACCCGCGGCACCACCGATTCCGAATTGATGGTCGAGGCGATCGCCCGGGCGGTGGAAGACGAGCGCTCCGATGAGCGAGGTTTGGAAAGGGCGCTCGTTGAAGTTCTGCCCTCCTTCGAAGGAGCCTTCTCGCTGGCGGTCATGGATCAGGGCAGGCTGATAGGAGTCCGAGATCCCAACGGTTTTCGACCGCTCTGCATCGGTCGCCTTGGCGACAACGGGTGGGTGATCTCGTCGGAGTCTGCAGGGCTCGACATCCTCGGTGCGCGATTCGTGAGGGAGATCGCTCCCGGCGAGATGGTGGTCATCGACGCCACCGGCCTTAGATCGGTGTTTCCGTTCAAGTCCACCGATCCCAAACTGTGCGTCTTTGAGTTTGTCTATTTCGCCCGGCCCGATTCTCAGCTTTACGGGAAGAACATCCACGCCGCCCGACACGAGATGGGTCGGCGGCTCGCCCTCGAGCATCCGGTCGAGGCCGATGTGGTCGTCCCGGTCCCGGAATCGGGGATACCGGCTGCCCAGGGCTTCGCTCTGGAATCGGGCATCCCCTATACCGATGGCCTGGTGAAGAACCGATACGTGGGTCGCACCTTCATCGAGCCGAACCAGTTGATGCGGGACCGGGGAGTCCGTCT
>CAZPIZ010000228.1:0-3543 GCA_964586615.1 uncultured Acidimicrobiaceae bacterium
ATTCCCCGATGCTCGACAGGATTCTCGACGCCACCCGTGAACGGGTGGCCGATCTTCGAACCCGTCGCGCGGCGGTGATGGAGAAGGCGGAGGCAGCCGCGCCACCGCCCTCGTTCGAGGATTCACTCTCCCGCCCCGGACTGGCAGTGATCGCCGAGATCAAGCGGCGCTCGCCTTCCCGGGGGGACCTGGCGATTGACCTCGACGCCGTCGAGCAGGCACGCCGATACGCCAATGGTGGGGCTGCCGCCTTGTCGGTTTTGACGGAACCGGTTTTCTTCGCCGGCCGTCCCGAGGATCTGGTCGCGGCCCGTGACAGCACCGGTCTCCCGATCCTTCGCAAGGACTTCGTCCTCGAATCGATCCAGATCTGGGAGGCCCGGGCGATGGGCGCTTCGGCCGTCCTCTTGATCGCGGCCGCCCTCACGCCAAACGAGCTGGCCGCTTTGCTCGACGATGCCGGTCGGGCCGGGATCGGTGCCCTGGTAGAGGTCCACACCATTGACGAAGCCATGCTCTCTTTGGATCTCGGTGCCCGCATCATCGGTGTCAACAACCGCGACCTCGCCACCTTCGACGTCGATCTTGCAACGGCCGAGGAAATCGCCCCGTTTCTTTCCGGTGCTGCCGTGACTGTCGCCGAGTCAGGCATCCACTCACGGATCGAGGCAGCCCGCATGAAAGCGGCCGGCTACGACGCCCTGCTGGTAGGGGAGGCCTTGATCCGCAGCCCCGATCCCGGTGCGCTCATCAGGGAGCTAGCCGGGTGACCTGGGTCAAAGTGTGCGGGATGACAAGAGCCGAGGACATCGAAGCAGCCGAGGCGGCCGGTGCCGACGCCATCGGCCTGGTTCTTGTGGCCCAGTCACCTCGGGCAATAAGCGTTGATCGGGCAGCGGAACTCGCCGCCAAGATCACTACCCAATCGGTTCTCCTCACCAAGGATCTACAGCCCGAGGATCTCATCGCCGCGGCTTTGGCGATCGGGGTTGATGCCGTACAACCCTATGGGGCTCATGCATTCGAGGCGGCGGAAGCGGCAGCAGCCGTTGGTCTCTTCGTCCTCCGACCGGTTGAGGTCGACTCCGACATGTCGGTGATACCTGAGGATCATGTTCTTCTCTTCGACAACCGGATAGGTGGGGCCCTCGGCGGCACCGGTCAGCCTTTTGATCACCGCCTCCTCCCTGTCAGCGATCGCCGCTTCGTGCTGGCCGGTGGGCTCGGGCCTGACAATGTGGGTCAGGCGATTCGTGCCTCCCGGCCATGGGGGGTCGATGCGTCGACCCGTCTTGAAGTGAGGCCTGGCGTGAAGGATCCCGATCTCGTTGCGAGATTTGTTCGGGAAGCGAAACAGGCGTGATCCCCAAACCCCTGGTCCGGCCCGACGAGGCCGGTCGCTTTGGTGACTATGGCGGGCGGTTTGCTCCCGAAACCCTGATGCCAGCTCTGTCCGAGTTGGAGAAAGAGTTCGAGTCGGCCTGGAACGATCCCGCCTTCCGCACCGAGCTCGAGCGGTGGCTGGCCGATTTCGTCGGGCGCCCCACTCCTTTGCAAACGGCTTCGCGCCTCTCTTCGCGTCTTGGGGTCCGCATCCTCCTGAAGCGTGAGGATCTCGCCCACACCGGTGCCCACAAGATCAACAACGCTATCGGTCAGGCTTTGCTGGCCCGCCGGATGGGCAAACCCAGGGTGATCGCCGAGACCGGGGCCGGTCAGCATGGAGTCGCTACCGCGACCGCGGCGGCGGCCCTCGGGCTGGAGAGCTCCGTGTTCATGGGCGTGGTCGACATCGAACGGCAGGCCCTCAATGTTCAACGCATGAAACTCCTCGGGACCGAGGTGGTGCCCGTCACCTCCGGTGCCGGCACCCTCAAGGACGCGGTCAGCGAGGCGATGCGGGACTGGGTGCGGACGGTTGACCGTACCCACTACATCATTGGCTCCGTCGTTGGACCTCATCCGTTTCCGTGGATGGTTCGGGAGTTCCAGAAAGTCATTGGCGAGGAGTGCCTGGCCCAACTGGGGACGGACCTGCCAGACGTCATCGTGGCCTGCGTTGGCGGCGGCTCGAACTCGATGGGCATCTTCTACCCATTCGCCGAGACCGGGGTCGAACTCGTGGGAGTCGAGGCCGGCGGCCACGGGCTCGACTCCGGCCGTCACGGCGCCTCCATCACCGCTGGTCGCCCGGGCGTGCTGCATGGGACCCGAACGTATCTCCTTCAAGACGCCGATGGTCAGGTGGAAGAGGCGCACTCGATCTCGGCCGGACTCGACTATCCGGGGGTGGGACCGGAACACGCCTACTTCGCCGATTCCGGGTTGGCGATCTACGACACCGCCACCGATGAGGAGGCACTGGCTGCGGTCGACCTCCTGGCGCGCACAGAGGGAATCATCCCCGCCCTCGAATCAGCTCACGCTCTGGCCTGGGTGGCTCGCAACGCCCCCCGCCTGGCCGGTAAGACCGTCCTCGTCAACCTGAGCGGACGGGGCGACAAGGACCTCGCCACCATCGCCAGTCATCGGCCAGCCGAATGAACGGACACCAACGGATCAGAGCAGTCTTGGCAGATTGCCAGGGTGCGGCGCTTCTGCCCTTTATGACCGCCGGCCTCCCCACTCCCGCGGCCTCGGCCGACCTCTTCGTCGCAATGTCCGAGGCGGGAGCGGACGCCTTCGAGGTGGGGGTTCCTTACTCCGATCCCCTCATGGATGGTCCGGTGATCATGCGGGGCAGCGAGGTGGCCCTGGCCGCCGGGACCAATATCAGAGCCGCATTCGAGATCATCGAACAGGTCGCCTCCCGGACCGGCAAGCCGGTTCTGGCCATGACCTACGCGAACCCGGTCATGCAGGTTGGATGGGAGGCCTTCGTCAACCAACTCGTGAACGCCGGTGCCGCCGGGATCATCGTCCCGGACCTGCCGCTGGAAGAGAGCGGACCTCTGCGGGCGGCTGCCGCCTCCTGTGGTCTCGGTGTGGTTCAGTTCGTTTCGCCGACGTCGTCCCACCACCGCATCGACGGGGTTGTCGCCGCCGATCCAGCGTTCATCTATGGACTGGCCGACATGGGGGTCAGCGGTGAACGCTCATCGAGCAGCGTCCATGCCAAGGCGTTGTCACAAAGGGTTCGCGACCGCACCAAGGCCCCGTTGGTGTTTGGCGTCGGGATCTCGACTCCCAAGCAAGCCGGGGCGATACGGGAACTAGCCGACGGAGTCATCGTCGGCAGCGCTCTGGTTAGAAGGGTGCTCGAGGCGGACACGCCCGCCGCCGCCGCCGCGTCATTGTCCGAAGCGGTTGTGGCCTTCGCTGCTGCTCTCCACTGACCTACGCGTTACGTTTTCCGGCTGGCGGCTGGCGGCTGGCGGCTACGAACTGGAGAAGGTGCAACGGCCACCGTCAGCGCCCGTTCATCCTGAGCCAGGGAGTGGGGAGTGGGGGGATGCGGCAAAGGATGTGGACTCGAGTGGCCGTTGCCTGAACCACGATACAGGTCGAAGCACTAGTCACCGGGAATTGCCGTAATTGATCCCC
>CAZPIZ010000229.1:0-3533 GCA_964586615.1 uncultured Acidimicrobiaceae bacterium
CCCCCGCTCGAAAAGGAGAACCCATGGTGGCCCTAGGCCACGACCTCGAGGTGGCGGCCCTCGATCGCATAATTGCCGCCGAGCAGGAGCGGTTCCTGGCCCGAATGCCACGGTCCGCCGAGTACACGAAGCGAGCGAGCAGCGCCCTGGCAGGAGGAGTCACCTCTAGCTGGCAGATCTCGTTCCCCCACCCCATTTGGGCCGATCGAGGATCCGGTTCACGGGTCTTCGACGTCGACGGGAACGAGTACGTCGACTATCACGGCGGATACGGGGCGATGCTGGCCGGCCATGCCCATCCGGCCATCGTCAAGGCTGTGACCGAACGGGTCGCCCTAGGCACTCATTTCGCCCAACCCGTTCACGACGCCATGGTGGTGGCGGCACACCTATCGGAGCGATATGGCTTGCCCCTCTGGCGCTACGGCAACAGCGGCACCGAGGTCACGATGGATGCGATCCATCTCATGCGAGCCGTAACCGGACGCGATCTGATCATCAAGTTCGAAGGCGGCTACCACGGTCACCACGACTCAGTGCAGGTTTCGACCTGGATGGAAGAAGACCTCGGCCCTTCCCGGCGACCCCTTTCGGTGGCCTCGTCACCGGGAATCCCTGACGCCATCGTCCAACTCACCAAGGTTGCTCCCTTTAACGACCTGGAAGCCGTTGAAGAGATCTTCGAGGACTACCCGGGAATGATCGCCGGGGTCATTCTCGAACCGGTGTTGATGAATTGCGGCATCGTTGTGCCCGAGCCTGGCTTCCTCGAGGGCCTTCGAGCCCTGACCCACCGTCACGGAGCCCTCATGACCTTCGATGAGGTCAAGACCGGCCTCACCGTCGGCAAAGGCGGCGCCACCAGGATGTTCGGGGTCCAGCCCGACATCGTCTGTCTTGCCAAGGCTCTCGGAGGTGGCCTCCCGGTGGCGGCCATCGGTGGCACCCAGGAGGTGATGAGCATCATCGTCGACGGGACCTACGACCAGGTCGGGACCTTCAACGGCAACCCGCTCGGAATGGCTGCTGCCCGGGCGATGCTCACCGAGGTCCTGGTTCCTTCCACCTACGAGCATCTCGAACGCATTGAGAAGCGACTAGGTGACGGGGTTCGGCGAATCATCGAGGAGTTCGAACTTCCTGCCTACGTGGTCGAGATTGGCGCCAAGGGCGCAATCACGTACTCCAATGAGCGCATCCGCAACTACCGCCAATTCCTCGACGTCGATGGCCGCTGGGCACTGGCGTCCTGGTTGACTCAATTCAACCGGGGGGTTTTCCTACCGCCATGGACCAAGGGCGAGCAGTGGTTGATCTCGGTCCAGCACACCGATGCCGACGTGGACCTCTATCTGGAAACTCTGGAGGTCTTCGCACAAGCCCTGCGCGGGCGGGGTTAGTAGGCTCGCGCCGCCATGGCTGGCGGTGCTGTTCAACTTGTAGACCTCTATAAGACCTTCGGCGAGACGAACGCGGTCGACCATCTCGATCTCGAGATCAGACCGGGCGAGTTCTTCTCGCTGCTGGGTCCTTCAGGCTGTGGCAAAACCAGCACCCTCCGATTGATCGCCGGTTTCGAACGCCCGAGCAGCGGCGAAATTCTTATCGACGGCAAAGACATGGCAGGCACTCCCCCACATTTGCGCCCGGTCAACACGGTCTTTCAAAGTTATGCGCTATTCCCTCATCTCAGCGTCGGCGACAATGTCGCCTTCGGGCTCAAGTACCACGACCTTTCGAAACAGGAGACCGGCACCCGGGTCGGACGGGCCCTTGAGTTGGTCCGGCTCGGTGGATTTGAGAAGCGCAAGCCAACCCAATTGTCGGGCGGGCAGCAACAACGGGTGGCCCTGGCGAGATCGCTCGTGCTCAACCCGTCGGTCCTGTTGCTTGACGAGCCACTGGGCGCCCTCGACGCCAAACTTCGCAAGGCCCTGCAAATCGAGCTCAAGGCGCTCCAGGAGGAAGTGGGGATCACGTTCATATACGTGACCCACGATCAGGAGGAAGCCCTGACCATGTCCGACCGGCTGGCGGTGATGTCGGCCGGACGGATCGAACAGCTGGGAACTCCGTCCGACGTCTACGAACAGCCGGCCAGTGCCTATGTAGCCGATTTCCTCGGCCTCTCCAATCTGATGCCAGCGGATGCCATTGGAGCTTCGTCCAATGGCGGGTGCAGGATCATGCTGGGAAGCCACGAACTAGTGGCGGGAGCTGGAGCCGTGGGCTCCAAGGGCCCGGTGAGTGTCTGTATCCGGCCGGAGCGGATCGTGCTCGGCGGCAACGTGCTCGACGGGAATACGGGCAACGACGTGCCCGGAGTGGTCGACCGGGTCGTCTACATGGGCCCAATGCTCCAGGTGTTGATCGACGTGGAAGGCATCGGGTCGATACAGGCCGTGATTCCCAATCAGGGCCAAATCAACCTCAACCGCGGCCAGGCTGTCTCGGTGGGAATGCCGGAGGAAGCACTAAGAGTTCTGGTCGCCAAGGCGACCTGAAGGCGTTGGCTCCTAAATATCTATCCTGCCCAACGCCGCCACGGCTGAATCGGCTTCGCCTTCGCGCCGTCCGTACCGGCGCAAGATCAATGACGCCAGCACCACCGCTCCCATCGTTCCGACGAGCATGAGGGTTGCCAGCGCATTCAGCGATGGAAGCGGCGCGTTGCGCGCGGCCGAATACAGCTTGACCGGGATCGTGGCCGATGAAGCCCCGGCGGAGAGAAACTGGCTAATGACGAAGTCGTCGATCGAGATCGCAAATACGATGGCGAACGAGGAGAAGATCGCAGGAGCGAGTAGCGGAAGCAGCACTCGTCGCAGCGCCTCCCGGGGTGACGCACCGAGATCCATGGCCGCCTCCTCGTAGTCGCGTCCGATCGCGAACAGCCTCGCCCTGACGATGATCACGACGAACGAGATCGAGAACGTCACGTGACCCAGGACCTGGGCCCAGGTCCCGAATGGGATGAAGTCATAGAGATTGGCAAAGACCAGGAAGAGGGCAACCCCCATCACGATCTCGGGAGTCACCAGAGGAACCAGCATGAGGAAGTTGCCCGCTCTGGCTCCACGGCCACGCCAGCGGGCGAGTCCGATGGCCAGCGCTACACCCAATGGGGTGGCGACCAGCATCGTGAGGAAGGCGAGGCGCAGGCTCTGGGCAAGGGCGAGTCGCAGCGACTGGTCACGCGCAACCGAGGCGCCGTCATGCAGGTACCACCGAAGCGAAAACCCTTGCCACGTGGATCGTGACCGGCCCGAGTTGAACGAGAACTGGATGGCGATGAGCACCGGCAGCAACGACCAGGCGATGTAGGCCAGGGTCACCAGCCGCAACATGCGCGGCTTTCCCCATGGGTTGGCCATGGCGGTTCGGATCGTCATTCCCGGGCCTCGGCGGTTACGCGGGCGATGTTCCTCAGGTAGTAGAGCATCAGCAAGGCAACCAGGGCCATGAGCACCAGCGTCAAAGCTGCGCCTTGTCCACCCTGGCTCGACGTTTGGTTGATGAACTGGTCAATCTGG
>CAZPIZ010000230.1:0-3520 GCA_964586615.1 uncultured Acidimicrobiaceae bacterium
CTAAGTCAGACGACCCCAGGACAGACGGGCATTGTCTGCGTAAACCACCATTCCGTCACCGCGCACGAATCCAATGAGGGTCATGCCGAGATCACCGGCCAAATCCACCGCGAGCGAAGACGCCGCGGATACTCCGGCAACCACCGAAATCCCGGCGACCGCCGCTTTCTGGGTGATCTCAAATGAGATTCGCCCCGAAACCATGAGGATCACGTCTCCCAGGGGCCAGCGGGCCCGGGCAAGGGAACCGATGGCCTTGTCGGTGGCGTTGTGACGTCCGACGTCTTCAGCAGACGCCAGCAGCACCCCATCGTGGTCGAAGATGGCAGCCGCGTGGAGTCCGCCGGTGGCGGCGAAGGCCGGCTGGGCCGACGCCATGCGGTCCGGCAGAGATAACACCAGCTCGGTGGACAGCTTCGGGCCCGCTGGCAGGGGAGGCGAAGCGATCCGCACGGCGTCGATGGATGCCTTCCCGCATACACCACAGCTCGACGTGGTGTAGGTGTTCCGCCGGAACTGCTCGGGGTCGATGATGACACCTTTCGCCAGGACAAGGCTGAAGCGGTCTCCGTCGCCCTCGCCACGAACCCCGGCTACCTCAGACGGGCCCATCACCATGCCCTCGGTGATGGCAAATCCGAGGATCAGGTCCTCTTCGCCTCCTGGAGTGCGCATCAGAACCGCCAGCGGGACCCCTTCGAGCCGTATCTCCATTGGTGCCTCCACCACCACCTGATCGGTGGTGGTGGAGGCTGATCCTCGGCCGAGGCGGGTAACGATGACCCGGGCAACTTGTTCCACAAAGGCAACCTAATGATGTCTTCTGAGTTCCGTCTACCGTCTGGCTGATGCGAGCTCACAACTTCGGAGCCGGTCCCTGCACCCTTCCCCTCGAGGTGCTCGAAGAGGTGCAGGCCGAATTCGTCGATTACGCCGGGACCGGGATGTCCCTGATCGAGTTGTCCCACCGGTCATCTGAGTACGAGGCCGTGCACGAAGCAGCTCTCTCTCTGGCCCGGGAAGTGGCCGAAGCCCCCGACGAATTCGAGGTCCTTTTCGTCCAGGGTGGTGCCACCCTCCAGTTCGCGATGGTGGCCATGAACCTCCTTCCGGCGGATCAGAGGGCCGGCTACGTGGTCTCCGGGTCATGGGCCAAGCGGGCGATCGAGGATGCCGGCCCCCATGGCGATGTCTATAGGGCCTGGGATGGCAAGGACGATTCGTACACGCGCATGCCGGCGCCCGATGAGATCGATGTCCGGCCCGGCACTCGGTATCTGCACGTCACTACCAACGAGACCATCGGTGGTATCCGAATGGTCGACATCCCCCACCTGGGCGTGCCCCTGGTGGCCGACATGTCGAGCGACTATCTGTCCCGGCCGATTGACTGGCAGCTCTACGACCTGGTTTATGGCGGTGTGCAGAAAAACCTGGCTCCGTCCGGGATGTCCGTGGTTTATGTACGTAAGTCTGCACTGGAAACTGCCCGCAACGACCTCGGTTCGTTTCTCCGCTATGCATGGCACGCCGAAACCCGTTCCCTTGGTCATACCCCGGCCATGTTCTCGATCTACCTCATGGGCAAGGTGCTTGCCAGAATGAAAGCGGATGGCGGAATCAGGGCAGTCGAGAAGGCGGCCGCCGACAAGGCCGCGGTGCTGTACCGGGTCATAGACGAGAGCGGAGGTTTCTATCGAAACCCGGTAGATCCGATTGTCCGGTCCCACATGAATATCGTCTTCCGGCTCCCGGACGAGGGCCTCGAAAAACAATTCCTGTCTGCGTCAGAGGCGGCGAGAATGGTTGGTCTCAGGGGGCATCGGAGCGTCGGGGGTCTGCGTGCCAGCCTTTACGTCGCCTTACCCATGTCGTCCGTAGAGTATCTGGCCGCCTTTATGAGCGACTTCCAGGCAGCCCACGGATGAACCGCCGCCGGTTATAATCCGAGGCCGCAAGTTACGGACGCTTTCTGGAGAGGTGGGCGCCCTGCCCACCTTTCTCTTGTCATGTTTTACTACTGAAACGGCGAATTTGAAGCTCTTGGAAATGGCTACGGAACAGCACATCTGGACGGTCGTCGAGCCATATTTGGCCGCCGAGAAGCTCGAGCTCGATGATCTCGAGCTGGTTGGTCGCGGACGGGCTCGCACCCTTCGAGTTGTTGTTGATGGTGAAGGGGGTCTCGACCTCGACCGCATCTCCGAGGTTGCGAGGGGCTTGGCGAGGTTGCTCGACTCGATTCCCGATCTCGAGGGCCCCTATCAACTCGAAGTCACCTCCCCCGGTCTCGAGCGGAAGCTGACCCGGCCTTCTCATTTTGCGAAATCCGTGGGCCGGGAGGTGGTCGTCAAGACCAATGACGCGACCGTCAGGGGAGTTCTCACCGAAGCCGGAGAGAGCGACTTTGCCATCAAGGGCGAAGCAGACCAGATCGAGGCGGTTTCTTACGACCAGGTGGTGTCTGCCCGCACGGTGTTCCGGTGGGAGCGGGCCCCCAAGCCTGGCCAGGCGAGGAGACAGCCATGAAGATGGATTCGAATGTGATGGATGCCCTCGAACTGCTCGAACGCGAACGCGGGGTCCCGGTAGACATGCTTTTGGACGCACTCGCAAACGCGCTGGTTTCGGCGTACAAACGGAGCCCTGGCGCGGCCGAAGAGGCACGCGTCACGATCGACCCCGAGACGGGGGATATTTTCGTCTATGCCCAGGATCTCGACGAGGACGGCAACGTCACTCGTGAGTGGGAGGACACACCAAACGACTTCGGACGAATTGCCGCTCAGACGGCCAAGCAGGTCATCCAGCAGCGTCTTCGTGACGTCAAGCGAGAGCAAGTGTTTGATATCTATGCCGGTCGGGAGGGCGACCTCATCACCGGCATTGTTCAGCAGGTCGATGGTCGTTTCACGATCCTCGACCTTGGCGACGCCGAGGCGATCCTGCCCGGCTCCGAACGCATTCCGTACGAGAGGCTCGAGCGGGGCAATCGGGTCAAGGCCTTGATCCTCGAGGTTCGGAACGAGACCAAGGGCCCCCAAATCGTTGTGAGCCGAAGCCATCCGGATCTGGTTCGGCGGCTGCTCGAGCTCGAGGTGCCCGAACTGGCCGACGGGACCGTTGAAATCGTCGCCATTGCCCGTGAACCGGGCCACCGAACCAAGATCGCCGTCGTGTCACACGATCCCAACGTCGATCCCAAGGGCGCGTGCGTCGGGGCCAGGGGTTCTCGGGTCCGCCAGGTGGTCAACGAACTCAGGGGCGAGAAGGTCGATGTCGTGCAGTGGCGTGAGAACACTTCGCAGTTCATCGCCGAAGCCCTAGGCCCTGCCAAGGTCAAAGAGGTGCGGGTCGACGAGGAAAACAAGATTGCCGAAGTGATCGTCAGCGAGCATCAACTCTCGCTTGCCATTGGCAAGGAAGGCCAGAACGCCCGGCTGGCGGCCCGGCTGTCGGGATACAAGGTGGATATCCGCTCCGATCAAACCGCGACCCCTGAGGCCCCCAGGGCAGAGGT
>CAZPIZ010000231.1:0-3509 GCA_964586615.1 uncultured Acidimicrobiaceae bacterium
TAGCGGACTTGGGAGGGTGGGAGTTAATTCCTAAGAATCCCGGACCAGTCCGGAGCGCCGACGGCCCCGAACAATGGTTGTTTTACAGACGATTCTCTGTTGCAAGGGGGTTGCAGATAGCTACCGTTGGATCCTCGATTATGAATCTCGCCCAGACACTCCAAGCCTCCCAGGTCCTCGACTTCGGACTGATGGCGGCGGCATTCGCCTTCGGTCTTCGGCACGGCATCGACTGGGACCACATCGCTGCTATCACCGACATCACTGCATCTCAGGACTCTCCTCGGGCTGGGGTGAGGCTCGGCACGCTTTACGTCTTGGGGCATGCCGGCGTGGTCTTCGTTCTCGGAGTGGCTGCAATTCTTATCGGTGACCGGCTCCCTCCTTCGGTGGACGAGACGATGGGCAAGGTGGTTGGTGTCACCCTGATGGGGCTGGGCGTCTACGTGATCTACTCGCTGATTCGCCATGGGCGTGATTTCCGGATGCAGAGCCGGTGGATGCTGGCCCTCCGAGGCGCGCGGGCCGCCTACCGTTGGGTGAGAGAGCAGCTTCGCTCCGGCTTACAGGCATCGGTGGACCACGATCACGCCCATGTAGCCGCAGGCGATTACCACCATGAAGACGAGGTGGAGGATCTGTCGAAGCCAAGCGGCCGATTCCGGGGGCCGACCCACACCCATCCCCACCGCCACCCGAACCCCACCGACCCGCTGGCGTCTTACGGCACCAAGACCGCGTTAGGAATCGGCGCCTTACACGGCATCGGCGCCGAGACGCCCACCCAGGTTCTCATCTTCCTGGCCGCGGCCGGAGCGGGAGGACCGGCCGCCGGGCTGATGGTGCTGACAGTGTTCCTGGTTGGACTGATTGCCTCGAATTCCTTGATCACTTTTGGCTCGGCGTTCGGGTTCCTCGCCGCCTCCCGCCGCTTCGCCGTTTACGCGTCACTAGGCGCCGTCACCGGTGTCATGAGCCTGGGCATCGGCACCCTGCTTCTGTTGGGGCGCGAGACGACGCTTCCCGCCCTCCTCGGCGGATAAGCGCCTTCGCACACCCGAGCCAGCGATCTCGACTGGCTACTCAACCTCTCCGACCTTCAATCGGAGGCGGTCCGATCGACTGGTATGTGGCGGGGTTGGGACTGCCCGACGGAAACGGCTCGAGGCCAACGAAATACCAAACAACCTCCATATCGTGTTAAGCCGAGTCGTACGAAAACATATCCGTCGGCATTCAGTCGCCGCTAGCGCTTTAGCCAACAGCTACTCGCCGTCGTCGTCCTTTGGTTCCTTCCCGGCTCGACGTCTGGCACGGTAGGAAAGGATGATCGGCAGCGCGAACGTGGTCACGGCGGCGAGCACCGAGACCACCAGCACCACTACGCCCACGAGGCTGGAAGTCGTGTCGGCGCCTATGCCGTCACCATCCTCAGCGTCATGCCGCACCTTTTCTTCGAGGCAGCCGAAAGCGCGCGCCACCGAGTTGCACCCTGGTCAGACGCCATTGCCGTCCTCTTCACCCAGCCGGATTCTGAAGGAGGAAGTCGGCGTTGAGTTGCTGGCGAACGGTGAGCAGAAGCACCAAAAGGACCGAGACGATGACGAGCCAGCGGCGCCTCTGGAATAAGACGCTGAGCCAGCGACCGGTGAGACGACCATACGCCGCCCGGACCAATAGAAATGCCACGCTGGGTAGCACCAACAGCGAGCCAGGGTTGAATGCCCAGGCTCGGGCAAGGTCGCCTCGGGCGAACCACATGACCCCCCGGGTCAAACCACACGTCGGCCCCATCACGCCGAAATAATGCAACGGGCGGAATGCAAACGACGGCTGACCGAGGACGGCTACCAGGATCGTCAGCGGTACCCCGACCAAAGCCAGTCCGGTCCAGGTCCGATGACGGTCGTGAGCCTCAATCCACACCTGCAAGAGGCTGGACGCCACATTGGCTTTGGAGGCGGGAGTGCCGGCGGGGTGGGCATCACGATTCATCAGTCTGCGACAAAGGATCGTAGCAAGTGAAATCGGATCGGATGCCAGGGGCTCGTGTCAATCCCCTGCCGCCGGACCAAGCACAGGCACCGGCTTTAGAGCTGGCGTGGCTAGAAGTAGCAGATCCCGCTCGACGTCAGGGAGATGCCGATCACAACCACCGATAGCAGCCACAACGAAGCGGCGGCTGACCCGACAACGCCCACGGCCACATACGACCACCGCGAGTGGGCTGGCGGGGGGGTTGATTCCAGCGCGTTGAGCCGTTCGAGCGCCATGTCGACTCCGCCAAAGCCGGCGACGCCGGGTTGAGGGCGGCATCCGGCAGCTGCCACCAGGGCTGAATACAGAACCCGGCGGGCCACCGGGTCGGCGCCCGCGGCCTCCTCATCGGCCGACCGCTCCACAGCGAGCCGCATCGCCCGAGTCGAGGAGCGGACCAGGGGCATCCACCCGAAGGTGGCATCGACCAGGGCTGCCATGGCAAGGTAGTGGTGGTGTCGTCCTCTGAGATGCACCAATTCATGGCGAACCACCATTGCGAGCTCGTCGTCGGTGAGAGCCTCGACCAGTCCGTTCGACACCACCACTTGAGGGGCGGCGCCGCCCACCGTCAGGGCGATGAAGTCGGCCGTGGGAACGACCACCAGCTCGTAATTGTCGTCGGCTCGGTGATGGTGACCCACCCACGGTTCGATGACAGCCGCCTGCCGCATCCGCCTTAGACGACCCCAATCCCTGATAGCTCGGACGGATAGGACCAACAACAGCATGCCGGCAACGCCGCCACCTACGTGTCCGCCGGCGAGCACATCGTGGATCAGCCGCCGGCACAACGCGGCAAGGTGATGTGCTCCAGCTCCATCGAGCAGGGTGGGCGCAGACATCGACACGAGCCCCACGGCGATCAGACCGGACCCGACCGCAAGCGACCATGCGCTCAGGCGGGCCTCCATCGCAGGGCCCAACAGGCTGAGGCGACGGCGGGCCGTGCCCGGAAGGGCGAGGAGCCCCCACCCGAACATCACGACCGCGATCACCCGGAGCGGCCTGCCCGCAGGATCCGCCGCAGCTGATCTCGCTCGACCCGATCGAGCACCTTGACAAAGTGGGTGAGGGCTTCGGAGGGATTGCCGACCGCGGATAACAGCTCCTCCATCCGCCGTGCGGTCCATTGCTCGCGGCTCTCGACCGCGTGGTAGGCGAACGCTTTGCCGTCCCGTTGTCTCTCCAACAAACCCTTTTTCCACAGTCGAACCAAAACAGTCATAACCGTGGTGTAGGCGAGGCGGGCCCCCTGAGGGAGGACCTCGCGTACCTCTCCCGGGGTCAACCAACCCTCCTGCTCCCACGCCACCTGCATCACCGCCGCTTCGAGTTCGCCGAACCGTGTAGAGCGGGGGTTCGCAGCTTGATTAGTTGTTGAACGACCTTGGGACCGGGACGCCATGGCACAAGCTCCAGACTGGGTCGGCCTAGGGTAATCGGTCGGCTTTGTATGCATGGGTCAGAGC
>CAZPIZ010000232.1:0-1726 GCA_964586615.1 uncultured Acidimicrobiaceae bacterium
TCGTTTCCTTCGTGGAGATGCAACTCCAATACGAACTCCGCCTCGGGAAGGTGGTATCTCCGGGCCCAGGCAATGAAAAGCCGAAGGGCGCGTGGATCAGAATTGGTGAGCTCGAGTCGAGGTTTGGCTTTGGTCCCTTCAGCCCAGTACATCGCCACTCCGGCGACCCAGAACGGATCATCGATTCTTTCTGCTGCCTCATGTGCGGCCCGATTGCGGATCGCTTCGATTTCCTGGCGTCGTCTTCGCTGTGTGTCCCTGGGGACGCCCTTCGAGCTGGGGACCCGCGCTTTGATCGCTTCGATCTGGACTTCGGTCAGGCGGATTTCCTTGCACCAGCCGGCCAGGGTGCCCTTGCCAACCGGTAAGACGTCCATGATCTCGCCATAGGTCCAACCGGATCGACGGAGTCTGCGACCCAGCTCGGCCCGTTCCCAGCGGGTGAAGGAATCCCACCTTTCGGCCGCCTGCACCACTTCAGGAGGAGCGATCATGGGTCGAACATAGAGAGCGGCTGTGACAGGAAACCCATGGATCCGACCGGCGACCCCCGATGATTTCGAGCCCCTGCTCGAGATCCGTGAAGAGGTGGCGATCGACCTCCTCCAAAGGGGAATTCCGTCCAATCCGAATGCCCTCACCTGGCAACACCTGGAAGATTGGACGACCGCCAGAGTTCTGTGGGTGGCGGAACTGGGTGGAGTGGTCATCGGGTCGATCGCGGTTTGGTTTCACGACCCGACCGATTACTGGCCTCGGGCGGACCTGGCGTCATACTTTCGTGATCTGATGGTGCACCCCCGACACCGGCAGGAGGGCTTTGGGGCTTTGCTGCTCGGCTGGGCGGAGCGGTACTCGGCCGGCCGAGGACGCAACCGGGTCAGGCTCGACTGCGACGCCTCCAATGAGCGTCTCTGCCGCTATTACAAGGAAGCCGGATACCGCCACGTCGTCACCGATAGCGATGGCTTCGCCCTATTTGAGAAGACCTTGGGCTGAGAACGGGTCGGGATGGCGGGACTTGAACCCGCGACCCCCTGCTCCCAAAGCAGGTGCGCTACCAAGCTGCGCTACATCCCGGGGTACTCCAGCCTAACGCCCGCGTGACGCCGGCTAGATCGAACCACTCACAGCACGACCACCATCGTGTCGGCATCAGCGCCGCGCTCTACGATCTGATAGCCCTCAGATGCATAGAGCTCGTGGGCGCGGTTTGCCCTCTCGACGCTCAAACAGATTCTGGCAATTCCGGTTTCCATCGCTCGATCGGCGGTCTTGCGAAGGAGTAAGCGCCCGACGCCCCGGCCTCGCCAGGTCTTGGCTACGGCGATGCTCAGTTCCGGCACTTCATCTGATATGTACCCGTATCCGGGGTCGTCAGAGGTGAAGAAGCGGAGCCAGCAGGCGCCGATTGCCTGGTTCTGGGCCTCGGCGATCACGCCGATCTCTTTGGAAAGGGGCCAATCCCTTACGTAGTGGGCGAGGTCAGGTCTCGCCAGCGCAGCCATGCGATCAAGATGACGATCTCCTGACCAGTTGGCACCCTCGACCAGCATGTCGATAAGGAAGGGTCGATCCGTGCCGGTCGCATCTCGAAATTGGAAGCTGGTTCCCATCTCGTCCCATTGTGCAGCACCGGCGCTGTAGATGGTCGGGGTTATCGCTCGGTGATGAGAAATTCAACGAGCGATTCCACTTCGGAGTCCGACAGCTTCAAGGTGGGCAT
>CAZPIZ010000232.1:1826-3500 GCA_964586615.1 uncultured Acidimicrobiaceae bacterium
GTACCGGCCGGGCTCACCAGTAGCCACGGCATCGAAGGCTGTGACCGCCCCGTTGGAATCGATGATCCGAACCTGGCTGCTGCCCACATCGACCGGGGTCTGACCGTGCTGAAGGATTGTGTACTCCAGGTCGTACGTGGATCCTGCCTGAAACTCGACGGGGACCTTGTCGAAGGATGCAATCGCCCAGCCTCCAGCCAGCGCCGCGGTTGGGATCGCCATGACTGCGAGCATGGCGACAAGTGCGATTCGGTATCGAGCCATGATTCACTCCTTGGTCGGCTCTTTAGACGTGACTACACCGGCCGGGGTTCAACGGTTCCATGGAACCTTTTTGGCGCGGGTGGTGTAAGTCAAAATGAACCTGTCGGTGGAGGGCCGTCCGCTGTGTGAGAAACGTCTGGTCGATCGGGCAAAGAATGGAGATGCGTCTGCCTACGCGGAGCTGGTCCGCGCTCATCAAGGCGTCGCCCTCAGACTGGCCTATCTGGTGCTTCGAGACGCCGCTGAGGCCGAAGACGCCACCCAGGACGCCTTGATGAAGGCATATCGAGCTCTCGGTCGCTTTCGCTCCGAAGCCGAATTCCGTCCGTGGCTGTTGAGAATCGTGCGGAACGAGGCTCTCAACCGTCGGCGCAGCGCCGGGCGTCGTGCCGGGCTTGACCTGAAGGTTGCCTCCGACCCCGGTTTGGGGGATGCGGCCCCATCTCCCGAGACGGTGGTCGTCCAACACGAGGACCGCAGGCGGCTCCTCGAGGCCGTGCGTGGTTTGCCGCCGCGGCTTCGAGAGGTGATCGAGTACCGGTACTTTTTGGGCTTCTCGGAGGCCGAGATTGCTCAGGCACTTGGGGTAGCGGCCGGGACGGTCAAATCGAGATCAGCGCGCGCAATCGGACGGTTGCGAATTACGGCCGGGGCACCACCTCATGAGTGAGCGAACGACCGAAGCCGCCCTACGCGACCTGGCAGAAGGGATCGATTGGCCGCCTCCGGTCGACTTCACCACCCGACTCCGACTGGATCCTCCGGTGAGGCGAAGCTGGCAACCTCGAATTGCCTGGATGGCCGCTGTCCTCGTCCTGATGCTGGTGATTCTCTTGGTCCCGACCGCACGCCAGGCGGTGGCGAATCTGCTCGAGGTCGCCGGAATACACATCGAGTTTGGGGACGCCGCGAACTTGCCGCCTCCGACGAATCTCGCCCCAGGGCAACAGGTTGATATGGAAGCGGCCAGTGATGCTGTCGATTTTGCGATCCTGAAGCCGGCCACCCTTGACCCTCCTACCGCAGTTCACCTGCTCCAGTGGGAGCTGGGTACCCAGGTGTTCCTTGCCTGGGCGGCGTCAGACCAGTTGCCCGAGGTCGGGGACAGCGGCACCGGGCTGCTTTTGGCAGAGTTCAGAGCCGATCTCGACGAGGAATTCTTTGGCAAGATCGTGTTGGAGGGAACGACGGTCGATCGGGTGATTGTCAATGGCGTGCCCGGTTTCTGGCTGGGTGGAGCCCCTCATGTGTTCCTGTTCGAGACGGGTCGACGCGACCTGGTTGCAGACGGAACCCGGCTGACCGGAAACGTCCTCATCTGGGAAGCTGAAGGGATCACCTACCGCCTCGAATCGGCCCTGAGCCTCGGCGACACCCTCGCCGTCGCTGAATCGCTGAGCCCATAGGCGG
>CAZPIZ010000233.1:0-3478 GCA_964586615.1 uncultured Acidimicrobiaceae bacterium
GCTGGCTCTAGTGCACCTGACCATTGGGTGCTCCGGTGGGTCCGATGCGTCGTTGCAGCGCATTAAGCCTCTCTGCGATCTCTTCCGCTTCTCTGGCCAGTTCTGTACCAGCCCGGGCCTCTAGGAGACCAGCCTCTACAGCGACCAGGATCTGGGTTTCAAGGTGTTTCGCCGAGCCGGCTCCTTGCCGCATCTGTCGAGCAAAGTCTGCTACAGCGAGTTGAAGTGCCTTCCGGTGAATGGATCCGCCCCGCTCGATGTCACGCATCCCTGGAAGGAAAAGGAAGCCGAATGTCACCACTCCACCGAGGATCCCTGCCGCGACCAGTGTGGTCCGAGCGCCCAAGAGCTCAGCAAGCGGCCCAGTAAGCGCGTAGGACAGCGGCATCAACCCGATCGAGATGAACCAGTCCAGGCTTGACACTCTTCCCAGGAGGCGTCCCGGAACCAATCGCTGCTTCGTCGTCGCCCAAGCGATGAGCCCGGCGCTCTCTAGGGAGCCGAAGACGAAGGCAAAGATCATGGCCTGCCATGGGACTCGAGCCAGTCCGTAGCCAGCAACGGAGAGGGTGGAAACCGTCCAACAGAGGTAGATGAACGTCATGTTCCGTCTTGGAATGCCCAGGTTGCCGACGAAGATCGCGGCTGTGATAGAGCCGATTCCACCAACCGCCAGGATGAATCCAAGGTCTCGGGCTGATCTACCCATCTCGTTTTTGACGATGAATGGCAGGAGTACCTCGATGGGGCCAAGAAACAGAAGGTAGGTACAGGTGGCTGCAAGGAAGGTCCCCCATAGCCAGACGTGGGAACGAATGAACCGAAAGCCCTCTGCAACGTCGTGAAAAACAGAGCCTTCATCCTCTGTTGCCTTTGTTCTTGGCCGCGGCCGCATTGCCGCCAAAACAACAATCGAAATTGCAAAGGTGCCGGCATCGAGCAGGAACGCACTCCCCACACCCCACGCCCCGATTACCACCCCACCTATCGCGGGACCGGCGAGCTGCCATGCCGCCGGACGCACGAACTGGTCCAGGGAATTCGCCTGGGTCAGCAGGTCGGAAGGGACAAGGTCGGGAACGATGGCGTCGAAGGAGGGCCCGAAGAACGCTGTGCCAGCTCCGTAGAGCGCGGCCAGGGCTGCGATGTGCCATACCTCGATTGTGCCGCCGAGGGAGAGAATCCCGAGCGCCGCCACCGCGGCGCCCCGCACCAGATCGGCCACAATCATTACAGCTCGCCGATCGAAACGGTCGCTCACTACTCCCCCGATTAGGAGCAGCAGGACGTGTGGCGTGGACATGGCGATGCCAACGATCGAAAGGGCGGTGGGCGCGTCCGAAAGCTCGTACACCTGCCATGCCATAGCGACGAAGAAAATGCCGTCCCCAATAAGTGACACGACCATGCCGGTCCACAGCAGGCGGAAGTCTCGTAGGCGCAGGGGTGACAGAAGCTGCACCCGACCGGACCCTTTGGTAGAGGTCACGGACCCGTTGGCTTCCATCAGCTTGGCACCTCTCGGATGGGCTCAGACGTCCTACCCGCCGGCGATCTGTCCGATCACCGCGCCGGGTATGTCCGCATACTCAGTGGTATCGGCCCGTTCGAGTGGTCCTTTATGTCGACAACGACTTAGCCCGTTGAGCTTGGCGTCGTTTTGGCCTTGGGCTGTCCCCTTCCGCGCCCACAGCTCCGGTCGCCCGCTTTCGGGAAGTAACTTGGTTGTGAGCCTCCGCGGACAGGAGGGGGATGGCGACCGCCATGATGGTGCCCTCAGGTCCAGTGTGAACGAGGATCGAACCATCGATGGCCTCCGCCATTAAGCGAGCGAGATAGAGGCCTAGGCCGGTGCCCGAGCTGCGGCTGTGTTTCTCGAATTTGTCGAAGGCCCGCGGAAGGAATTCTTGGTCTATTCCCGGTCCGTTGTCTCGTACGAGGAAATAGAGTCCCGGACTGGGTTCAACGCCCACCGCCTGCATTGGAGTGAACGGGAGTGCCTGAACCACTTCCACTTCCACCCTGGTGGCACCGTGGGTATAGGCGTTATCGGCCAGCGAAAGAAGTAACTGGATCAAGGCCTGAGGGTCGGTATGAACAACCTCGGGCGCCAGCAGGTCGCCGTCGATTGTCAAGCTTCCGCTGTCTCCTTCCCGCCTCATCTTCTCCAGAATGTTCCGGACCGTCGTCCGCCTCAGGGTGTAGCTCAGCCCACGGTTCTCGACGCGGGCCACGGTCAGCATTTGGGAAATAAGGCCGTCGAGTCGATGCCCATCACGGATCATGTCCTCTACCAATTCCCGCCGGTCTCTTTCGGCCAAGTCGTCGTTGCGTAGAAGTTCAGCGCCGGTGACAACACTCGTGAGAGGGGTTCGCAGCTCGTGGTTGATCATCAGCACGAATTCAGAGCGGATACGGTTGGTCTCCTGTTCGGCCTCGAGGGCCTTGACCAATTGCTCCTCAACGTTCTTCTGCTCCGTGATGTCGTACATCACGCCTTGCAGGTAGATCGCCTTCCCATTTTCGTCGTAAACGGCATCGGCTTCCTCCCTGATCCAGACCAGGTTGTCGTCCTTGCCAACGATCCGGTACTCGCATTGGAGGCGGCCCTCGCCCCGCAGCACTCCCAGCTCGGCGCCGATTGCTGCCGCTCGGTCCTCAGGCACGATGCGCTGCCGCCAAACCGAGGCGGCCGCGAACTCCTCCTGCGTGAACCCCAGAATGGTTTCGATCTGTGGGCTGATATATGTGAAGTCCCCCTCCTCACCAAACTCCGCGATGTAGACGACGGCCGGCAAGCCCTCGACCAGCGAGCGATACTTAACTTCGGCCTCACGCAAAGCTCGGACGGTCCGACGATACTCGGTGATGTCCACCATCAGTCCGTTCAGTCGAACCAGCACGAGAGCAAACGTGAGGGCGGCGGCGGCCGCGGTCACTTTGGTTTGAACGCGGATCGACACCGCGAAGTTGATGCTGGGCGCCAGCAGCGCGGCGGCCGCAAGGATGATAAGCCGCCGTCGAGGCTGCTTAGGCTCATTCTCGACGGCAGGCTCGTCGAACACGTGAGTCGAAGGGTGGAGCGCTGCGGCACCCCACAATAGGTAGAACAAGCCCCACCCGCCTTCGAGATAACCGGTGGTGTTGTCGTATCCGCCGTGGAGGACCATCCAGCCGTAGATGCTGTCGGTCACGAACAGGACGGCGATCGAGCCCATCATGAGATGGAACGCAGTGGAACGGCGCCCAGCCCCCACGGCCAAGCGGACGGCAACTGTCACCAGGATGAGGTCCATCAGCGGGTACGCCATCGCCACCAGTTTCTCCACAATGGTCAGAGTCGGATCGGCGATGTAGGGCGAGATAAGGAATACCCAGGAGATGGTGCCAACTCCGATACCCACGATCAGCGAGTCGATGAGGCTCGCCCGGTCGCGGCCCGGGCTCCGGTGGCGGACCAAGAGAAGGATGCCCGCCA
>CAZPIZ010000234.1:0-3452 GCA_964586615.1 uncultured Acidimicrobiaceae bacterium
GCTGCCGCCAAGCCCTGGTCGTCGTTGCCAACGGAGCCGGTTGCTCGTCCTGTCCTACTGGAACGGCTTGCCGTCGAGGCTATGACATCGCCACCGGGCTGAGGAGGGCGGCGGAGACGCCACCGTTCTCTACACCGGTTAGGCGCCCCACTTCGCAACCATGGCCAGGACCACGAACGCCACCAGCGCCGTGTCGAGGACCGCCCAAGAGCCAATCGACTTGTAGACCGGCATGGCCTTGGCCGAGTCGCCGCTCTCGAAAAGGCCGATCGCTTGCCGGGTCTTCTTGGCGAAGACGAGCCCGGCCAGGGCTCCACCAATGATGACCACGGCAATGCCGATCCCGACGAACATCGAGCCGAAGGAATAGGCATCGTTGGAACTGAGCACCAGATAAATGCCGGTGAGCAAGATGAGGCCCGAAGCAGATCCGTAGATGGGACCGCTCGCCTTTTCGACTGCCTTGAGCCATTGCAGACCGGCGCCGTCGCCCACCAGCCTCGGTCCGAAGACCATCTGAGCGAGGTTGGTCCCGAGCCACATGCTGGCCCCGATGATGTGCAGCCATAAAGCCACGTCGTGCAAGGTCATTCTCCTTCCGGGTCGGGACGAGGCTAACTCTCTCGACGGAGGCGAGCCGCTATCTCACCGAGCTTCTCGATGGTTTTCGGCACGATGGGATCGAGCACGGCCTGAACATGGCTCACTCCGGCGGCCGCGACCAACCGGAGCTGTCGGGCGATTTCATCGACAGTCCCTGTCAGCGGAGGGCCTCCGGTCGGTCGGCTGGGCGTTCCGCCGAAGCCGATGTAGACAGCCACGGTCTTGGCGACTTCCTGTGGCGGACGACCGGCCTTGCGGCAAGCGGCATCGACCCTCTTGACCAGGGCGGCCACCCGCTTGGGATTGTTTCCAAAGTCCGAATACCAGGAGTTCCAGGCAGCGACGTGGGGCAAGGTGAGAGCCAGCATCCGGGGGCCGTTGGAACCGATCAGGAGGGGCGGGCCGCCGGGACGAGTAGGACGTGGCAGTAGCTCACAGTCGGCCAGGGTGTAGAACTCGCCCTGGAAGTCGATGCGACCCTCGGCCAGCAGAGTCCTGACGATCGTGAATGCCTCGGTAAACCGGGCGACCCGTCGGTCGTATGGCAGTCCAAAGGCTTCGAACTCGACCTGGTTCCAACCGGCCCCGACCCCGAGGATGAGCCTACCCCCGCTGATCTCATCGACCGTGGCCGCCTTCTTGGCCAGCACCGCCGGGTTGTGGAAGGGAAGGGCCGCAACCAGTGGACCCAGCTCAACCCGCTCGGTCACAGCCGCCAGAGCGGCCAGCAACGACCAGGCCTCCCACGGTCCTCGTCGACCCGTGGGGAGGTCGTACAGCAAGTGGTCTCCTACCCAGATCGAGTCAAGACCGACATCCTCGGCCAAGCGGGCCATACCCGCCAGCTCCTTCCAGCTTGCCTCGTACTCGATCTCGGGGAGTTGGACGCCGATCTTCATGCAAGGACAGTAGGTAGTAGGCAGTCGGTAGCACCGGGTACTGACTACTTGGTACTTGCAATTCGCTTTAGCGCACCCCGATCCACCTTCCCCAGATGTGTCTGGGGTAGCTCATCGACAAAGATCACCCGTCTTGGGTGTTTGTAGGGTTCGATGCGGTCGAGGACATGCTGTTTTAGGTCGGCTTCCGAGACGGCGGCGGCAGCGACGACAAACGCCACCGGCTTGAGGAGCCCGTCGTCATCCTCGAGGGCCACCACAGCGCACTCCTTGACCGCATGGTGTTCGAGCAGACACGACTCGACCTCCTGTGGACGTAGCCATTTCCCCTTCACCTTGATGGCGTCATCGGCGCGTCCCCGGTGGGTGACGTAGCCTTCAGGGTCGATCGAGATCAGGTCCCCGCCAACGAACCAATCCCCTTTGAAGGCCTCGGCCGTCTGAGCCGTGTCCTCCCAGTACCCGAGTCCGAGTGAATCCCCTTTTGCCCACATCCGGCCGACCTCACCGGTTGCCACTTCGATTCCGTCCTCATCGCAGGCCTTCACCTCGAACCCGTCTACCACCCGGCCCACCGTTCCCACCCTGACGTCGCCCACGCGGTTGGTGATGAAGATGTGCCACATCTCCGAGGTTCCGAGACCGTCGAGCAACACGACCCCGAAACGATCCTTCCACCGGTGGTAAAGGGTTTCCGGAAGCGCCTCCCCGGCCGAAATAGCAAACCGCAGCGACGTCAGGTCGGCGTCGAAAGCTGCGGGGTCCGCCACCATCGAGTTGATGGCCGATGGGGCAGTCACCAGGATGGTCGGTCGGTGGCGGCGGATCTGGTCGAAGATCACTGCTGGGGTTGGCCGGTCGGGAAAGAGCACGGTTGCTGCCCCCACCGAGAACGGAAAAAGCAGGTTGGCCCCGGTGGCGTAACCAAAGAACAGCCTCGGCACTGAGATCGTCACGTCTTCGGGGCGATAGCCGAGCGTGTCCCGGGCATAACGCTCGGTCGTGTTCACGAAGGAGCCGTTTGTCTGGACGACGATCTTGGGAACCCCGGTGGTCCCCCCTGAGAACAGCCATATCGACGGGTCGTCCCGGTGGGTCGGCGAACAAGCCAGGACCGCGTCATCCGGTTCGATCCCACCGGGGTCGACCACCATGACATGGGGGGCTTGAGAACTGATGGCGCCGGCGGCGGCCAATGCCTCACGATGGGCGGATCCCACCACGGCCACGGGGGCGCGGGCCGCATTGAGAATCGCCGCCAAATGGTCGGGGCGGAGCTCGGGGTTGATCATCACGGCCACGGCTCCGATGCCCAGAATCCCGAAAAGTGAGGCAGCATATTCCGCTCCGTCCGGGAGGGCGATGAGGACCCGTTGTCCTCGTTCGACTCCGAGTTGTTGGAGTCGACGGCCCATCCCGGATGCCATGCCCGACACCTGGTCGTAGGTCAGGGATCCGCCATCGGTTCGGATCGCCTCCCGCCCTCCCCGTCCTTCTTTGATTCGATCGAAGAGGAAGTAGTCGGCCATGTTCAGGAGCGGGTACCCCATCGGCCGAGACTAGAACGCCACTCTTCCTAGCCTCGCTCAGATCCGACTTGATAGGCCATGCCATTAGATGAAACCACCGTCGCCCGCCTGGCTCGAACCCGGACCGTCGACCTGGTCACCATCGGGCGGCGTAGTGGCCACCCCCAGACAGTGGAGATCTGGTGGTTCCACTTCGAAGAGCGGTTCATCATTACCGGCACCCCGGGCCGACGTGACTGGTACGCCAACATCCTCGCCAATCCCCGCGTCGTCATCGAGACCCGCCACGGAGACTTCCCGGCCACAGCCTCCACGATCTCCGATCAGCCGTTCAGGAACCGCTTTTTCTCCAACGGTGCCACCCGTTGGTACTCGACCCAGGCCGAGCTCGATGCTCTGGTCGACACCGCCCCGATGATCG
>CAZPIZ010000235.1:0-3439 GCA_964586615.1 uncultured Acidimicrobiaceae bacterium
AGTTACTTCTACGAGTACACAGCCCGCGATCGCATCAAGGAGTGGCACGACGAAGCCGACCAAGCTCGCCGGGTTCGGATGGTGAAAGCCAAGAAGAGGAGGGGTCGACGCCCGACAAGGCTTCTTACGCAAGCGGAACCGCAGCTGAAGCTTCCTACAGCCCCCGTCTTGGACGATTTGGTACGGGGATAAACGAAACAGAAGGAGTTGAGCATGCCGCTATATATGGACGTTCATAGCCAGCTACCGAATGGCGCCACGGCAGCGGACGTGGCGACCGCCCACGAGGCCGACGTCGCCATTCAGGAACGATTTGGCGTGATCTACCGGAGCTATTGGGTGGACGAGGGGACAGGCAAAGTGTTCTGCCTGGTCGAAGCGCCGACTGCGGAAGCTGCGATCACAGTGCATCGGGAGGCGCATGGCCTTCTTGCCGATGAGATATTTGAAGTGGTGCAGGGGTAACGATCGTCAAACGGCTGGCCTCACCTGGCCGGTTGCTCGCCATAATGGAGGTCATGCCGTCCCGGGTATCGAGCCCAATTCTCGTGGGTCGCCACGAAGAGCTCGAGCGAATGCTGGCCAACCTGCGTGGTGACTCCCCAACCGAGCACCGGCTGATCGTTGTGGCGGGCGAGGCGGGTGTCGGCAAAACCCGATTTGTCGACGAAGTCGGAACCCGTGCCCGACAACTTGGGTTCCAAGTCCTCGCGGGAGGCTGTATCAACCTGAGCGGTGCCTACCCATATGCGCCGTTTGTCGAGGCGCTTCGCGACCTATCCCGAAACCTCCGCCCGGACCCTCTTGAGAGGCTGCCTGAATTGGGCGACGGGGAACTTGGCCGCCTCCTTTTTCCTGCCGGCCCTCCGGCCACGGCAGAGGCACAGGCGGGATTGTCTTACAGCTCTCCCCAGGCAAGTCTGTTCGAGGGCCTGCTTCGGTTTCTTATACAGATGGCTGAAACGGCGCCTGTGCTCGTCTTGATCGAGGACCTCCACTGGGCGGATCGTTCCTCGCTCGACCTGCTCTCCTTTTTGGCCCGCAACGTCCGCACCGACCGTCTCACTTTGCTCGCCACTTACCGCACCGACGAGGTGGTAAGGAAGCATCCGCTCACTCCGTTCCTCGCCGAGCTGGAAAGGTCTGGACGGGCCGAGAGGGTCACTCTCGCCAGGCTCGGTCGCAAAGAGATGGCCCAGCTTCTGACGGCCATCCAGGGCGGGAAACCTGAACCACATATCGTCGACCAGATCTACGCACGATCAGAGGGAAATCCGTTCTTCGCCGAAGAACTCTTGGCCACAGGGTCGCCAAGCGGTCGGCTGCCCGAAACGTTGCGAGAGGTTCTGTTGACCAGAGCGGCATCGCTCACAGGGCGTAGTCAAGATCTGCTGGGGGTGGCCTCGGCGGCAGGGCGCCGCGTATCCGGAACTCTGTTGGCGACCGTGTCTGCTCGAAAAGAAGAGGACCTTCTGCCAGCTCTGCGGGAAGCCGTGGCACATCAAATCCTGATGGTGGAAGAGTCCGGCACCGGCGAGGAAGACGAGTACGTCTTTCGCCACGCTCTGATGCAGGAGGCGGTGTACGCGAATCTATTACCCGGTGAGCGCACCCGGCTGCACGAAAGTTACGCCCAGGCTCTGGCCGATACCGGCGAACTCAAGGGGGACACTTCGACCGCAGGAGAGCTCGCACATCATTGGTATGCCGCTCATGACCTTCCCCGCGCCCTCGAGTCCTCGGTTCGGGCTGGCCTTAATGCCGAGTTGGTTTTCGCCTTTCCCGAGGCGCAAGCGCACTATGAGCGTGGCCTGGAGCTTTGGGACCGGGTCCCTGATCCGACGGTCCGGGCGGGAATGGACCGGGTCGCCCTATTGGAAAGCGCCGCTCGCGCAGCGGTGGAATCCGGGCCGAGCCGAGCGGTCGCCCACCTGTTCAGCGCCCTCGAAATCATCGACACAGATGCCGATCCCAACCGGACCGGCATTCTCTATGAGAGGCTGGGCCAGTACCGATGGATGGCGGGCGATTCCGACGGAGCCCTGGCTGCCTTTCAAGAGGCGGTACGACTGGTTCCGGCCGAGCCTCCATCAAAGGCCCGCGCCCGAGTCCTCGCCGGGCTTGCCCAGGTTCTCATGGTCTACCCGCGGCCCGAGGAATCGAGACCCATCGCAGAAGAGGCAGTGGAGGTTGCTCAAGCCGTGGGTGCAATGGACGTCGAAGCACACGCCCTCAACACCCTCGGCATGGACATGGGATACGTGGGAGACGTCGAGACGGGGCTCACCAATCTCAACAGGTCCTTAGAGATCGCCCTCGCGCTAGAGGATGGAGACAACGCTTCTCGTGCATACATAAATCTGACTGATCTGCTGGCAAATGTCGGGCGCTTCGAGGAAGCCGCGGCGATCGGCCTGGATGGCGTTACCTTTGACGAACTCCATGGCCTGATCCACGTCCAGATTTTCGGCGCCTGTGAGGCAGCGGTTGCGCTCTACCGGCTCGGCCGTTGGGAAGAGAGCGCAACTGTTCTCGAGCGGGCTCAGCAACTCCAGGCCAGCGGAGTAGCCGAGATCTTTCTCCAACTCCGATTAGCCGCGCTGGAGGTCGGACGCGGTGAACTGGAGGCCGCCGAGAAGCGTCTCGATCATACAAAGCGGCTTTGTGAGAAGACGCCAGATACACAATGGGTTGCTCCCCTCACCGAGTATCGGGCGGAGCTGGCAATCTGGCTTGGCCAGCCGGAATCAGCTCGGGGGGTGGTCAGCCAGGGCATAGGCATCTTGACACCGCTGCGCGGGTCGCAGGTGCAGCGACAAGGGCCGATCTATACCCTTGGCCTCCGCGCCGAGGCAGACCTGGCTGCGTTCGCACGGGCGCAACAGGCCGGGGACGATCTCGGCGCGTGCCGGCTGATTGCGACCGGCTACCTCGCAGGGCTACAAGAAGTGGCCGAGGAGACACGCCGAAGCCAACCGGCCTTCGCACCGCTGGCCGAGGCTTACTTGTCTCTCGGCTTGGGCGAGGTCAGCCGACTCGAACGACAGTCGGACCCTTCGACGTGGTCCGATGCTGCATCGGCTTGGCAAGCGCTCGCTATGCCTTACGCAGAGGCCTATGCCAGGTTCCGACAAGCCGAGGCCGTCCTGCACCGGCACGGCGCCCGCGCTAATGCTCTCGAGGCGATCCGCCGAGCGCGCCAGCTGGCGAGCGATCTCGGCGCAGCTCCTCTCCTTCGAGAGGTGGAGGGGCTCGCCAAGCGTTCCCGGCTCGAACTGGACGAGGAGAGCGCACAGGACGCCGTGTCACCCGTGGACCCAGTTGTGCGCTACGGGTTGACGCCAAGGGAAAGGGAAGTTCTGGAACGGCTGGCCTCCGGCCAAACCAACCGGCAAATAGCCGAACACCTTTTCATCAGCGAGAAGACCGCCAGTGTTCA
>CAZPIZ010000236.1:0-3431 GCA_964586615.1 uncultured Acidimicrobiaceae bacterium
GTGAAGGTGGCCGCACCGTCGGAGCCGGCCGGGTAATCAAAATCTTGAAATAGTCCCAAATCCAAACCCCAAACCTCACCCTGACACTTGAGACCTGAGACGAGAAATCACAGAGACGAGCGAGTAAAGAGAAATGCCATCCGATAAGAGACCGCCCATCACCATGGCTTGCGAAGAGTGCAAGCGTCGCAACTATGTGACCACCAAGAGCAAGGTCAACACCCGGGAGCGTTTGGAGCTGGCCAAGTACTGCCGCTGGTGCCGAAGGCACACCAAGCACCGCGAGACGCGATAGCGAGTCTCAAGTCCCAAGTAGGACGTAGGTTTGATGGAGGCATTGGAAGGACGCACCTACGGGCCATATCCGTTGCGGGTATGCGCTGACAAGGTGGCTGAGTTCGTCAGTGCCACCTCCGATGATCCCGATCGATGGATCAGCTTCGCTCCTCCAGGGTGGGCGGCCGCGGCTCTGTTTGTTGTTGCTCCCCGGCTGCTGACCGATCCCGATCTTGGCGACGCCGGGAAATCCGTGATCCATGGCGATCAGCGCTTTGGATGGACCCGGCCGATTCCGATCGAAGCCGACCTGAGTGTCACCGGCGTTGTGTCCAGGGTCCGAGAGCGCGGCGGGGTCTTCTTCACTACCTTCGAGTTCGAGGCGCGTGACCCGGCCGGACCGCTCCTCAATGGGACATCAACCTTTCTGATGTCGGGGAGCTCCCCGCCCGCGGCGGTGAGCGAGCCGGTAGAGCTGCCGTCACCGGCGAGGGGTGGCTTCAACGACCCCGTTCCAGGGTCTCAGGCCAATCGGAGTTCTCAGGCCGGCTTTCCCGGTCTTCGGCGATCGGCCTCGCGCTCCGATCTGGTCCGATATGCAGCGGCGACAAGGGATTGGAATCCGATCCACTGGGATCACGGGTCAGCCGTTGCCGCCGGGCTTCCGACCGTCGTTGTGCACGGCCTGCTTCAGGCTGCCTGGCTCCTGAGCACCGCCAGTGTTCTTTCCGGCAAGATGGCTCCCATCGCCGACGCCAGGTTCCGCTTCCGGTCACCGATGGTCGCTGGCTCTGAGGCCGCAATCACCGGCGAAATCAAGGGAAATGAGGTCCTGGCCCGGCTGGCTGGTGGCGAGCGGGAGATCGTTTCTGCCACCATGACCCTGCGGTAACTACATGAGCAGCTCGAGTGTCGAACTACCCGATGATGCGGAACTGGTCGCCTTGGCCCGCGTCGGGGATCGTTTGGCGTTCGCCGAACTGCTCGAACGTCACGGTCGTGACGTCTATCGGCTTGCCTTTCGTCTCACCCATGATCACGAGCTCGCCTCCGACGTCGCCCAGGAGACCTGGATTCGGGTTTGGAGGGGTTTGTCGTTGTTCAGAGGCGATGCGGCCTTCACCACCTGGTTGTACCGAATTGCGGTCAACACCGCGGCCACGGCCCGGCATCGCCATGCCCGCCATCAGCAGACAGCTCTCACGGAGATCGTCGAACCCGAGGATCGCTCTAACCCTCAACCCGAGGGAAGGGTCGATCAGTTGGAGCTCAGGCATCGTCTTGGGCAAGCCCTCAGCCAGCTTCCACCGGGGCTGCGCACGGTGGTTGTGATGAAAGACGTCTACGGGTGGTCGCATTCCGAGATCAGCACCGCCCTCGACATCTCGGTCACGGCGGCGAAGGTGCGCCTTCATCGCGCCCACCAGCGCCTGCAACGCTATCTCCACGAGGAGGCGGAATGATTCGCTGCGTCTTCTACCGGAATCTCCTGACCGCGGCCGTTCTGGCCGGCGACGATCCCGGCTGGCCGCTCCGTTCCCACACCGGTCAATGCATCAAGTGTCAGGCACATGTGGCGTCCCTGCGAGCGACCCGCCGCCAACTGGCCGAACTCGGAAAAGAGCAAATTGCTGCACCGGCCGGCTTTGAGAGCCAGGTCCTGAACAGCCTGGGAAGGCCAGTACAGCCTCAGCCTCCAAGGGCCCGTTGGGTCAGAGCCGCCGGCGCCAGCATGGCCGCCGCTTTGTTGGCGGCCCTTTGGGTGCGTCGACGGGCTATAGCCAGGGTCTGATGTGCCAGATTTGATTTGATTGGGGTCTAGATTCGGGCGGTCAGCCGTACGATTCGGAACGGTTTCCCACAGGCGGGTGGGCCTCGTATACTTCTAATCCCGCCCTGACCCCATAGGGGTGTAGCTCTAATTGGTCAGAGCGCCGGTCTCCAAAACCGGAGGTTGTGGGTTCGAGTCCCCCCACCCCTGCCGTAGGCGTGTTCGGAAAACTAGAAATATGGAAGAGGCATGAACCGAGAAATGCGCCGGCTCATGGAGCGCGAAGAGCGGCTCCAAAAGCGCGACCAGGGCAAGGATGGCTCTGGCAAAGAGCCGCGTCGTCCTCGACCCGCGGGTATCAGTGCTGGCGGTGCCCAAGGCGGACCGTCTGTGGAGCGCAAGCCGATTTGGATCCGGCTCGGCACGTTCTTCCATGAGGTCCGCCAGGAGCTGAAGAAGGTCTCGTGGCCGAGCCGAGAGCAGATGGTCGCGTTCACGGCGGTCACTCTGGTAGTGGTGACCGCCCTGACCCTGATCGTATTCGGTCTCGACGTTGCCATGAAGGAAGCCGTCATCAGCATGTTGCAACGATCATGACCACAGAGTCAGTTCAGCCGCTCGTAGAGGACCAAGAGGAGCAGGTCGAGGCGCCGATAAGCCCCTTCGACCTCCCCGGCGACTGGTACGTCATCCACTCCTACTCCGGGTATGAGAACAAGGTCAAGGTCAATCTCGAGACCCGGATCCGCTCTATGCACATGGAGAACCGGATCTTCGAAGTCCACATCCCTCTCGAGGATGTTGTCGAGATCAAGAACGGCAAGAAGGTGACCGTCGCCCGCA
The DNA here is from genome assembly GCA_964586615.1 of uncultured Acidimicrobiaceae bacterium. Classification (GTDB taxonomy): domain Bacteria; phylum Actinomycetota; class Acidimicrobiia; order Spongiisociales; family ZC4RG35; genus DATEEG01. The sequence continues at coordinate 2,891 of CAZPIZ010000236.1, forward strand.
AAGTCTTCCCCGGATACATCCTGGTTCGCATGCACCTGGATGACGACTCCTGGTACGCGGTCAGGAACACCCCTGGGGTCACGGGTTTTGTCGGTGGCAACAACAAACCGACTTCACTGTCGCGCCGCGAGGTGGAGCGTTTCCTCGGAGTCCAAAAGGAAGAGGAAAAGGTCAAGCCCAGGTTCAAGCCGGCTTGGGAGGTCGGCGAGACCGTGCGAGTCGTGTCGGGTCCCTTTGCGGATTTCAACGGTGCGATCGAGGCGATCAACCTCGACCAGTCGAAGGTCACCGTGCTCGTCAACATCTTCGGCCGGGACACTCCCGTCGAGCTCGGATTCGACGACATTCAGAAGAATTAGTCGACAGTCATCAGTCGGCAGTAGTCAGTAGGAAGCCAGGAAACTGAAGTGGGAAGAAAACGACTCGTAACGACGCTCAAGCTGCAACTGCCCGCAGGCCAGGCAACTCCGGCTCCCCCGGTGGGAACCGTGCTTGGTCCGCACGGAATCAACTTGATGGAATTCGTCAAGGCGTACAACGA
>CAZPIZ010000237.1:0-3415 GCA_964586615.1 uncultured Acidimicrobiaceae bacterium
AAACAACCCTGGGTCGCGGGAATCAGACCCGCAGGGCAGCTTGACCAAACACCATCTCGCCGTTGTGGGCGTCCACGTTGATCGTGTCTCCATCCGAGTACTCCCCCACCAGTAGCTTCATCGCCAGCGCATCGGCTAGCCGCTTTTGGATCACCCGCTTGAGTGGCCGTGCCCCGTAGATGGGGTCGAATCCCTCATCGGCCAGAAGATCTTTGGCTGCGTCGGTCAGGTCGATGATTATGTGGCGCTCTGCCAGACGTCGCTGGAGCTGTGAAAGCTGGATGTCCACGATCTCTCGAAGTTCTTCCTTGCTGAGGCGACCGAACACGATCAGATCGTCGACCCGGTTTAGAAACTCGGGCCGGAAGTGGCCACGCACCGCCATCATCACCCGCTCCTCGACAACGTCGTCGGGCAGGTCGGCCTGGATGTGCTCGGATCCGAGGTTGGAGGTCATGATGACGACCACGTTGGTGAAATTGACAGTGCGACCCTGGCCGTCGGTGAGGCGTCCGTCATCCATCAGTTGCAGGAGCACGTTGAACACGTCGGGGTGGGCCTTTTCGATCTCGTCCAGAAGAACCACCGCGTAGGGCCGGCGACGAACGGCTTCCGTCAACTGGCCGCCCTCGTCGTACCCGACGTATCCAGGGGGCGCACCGATCAAACGGGACACCGAGAACTTCTCCATGTACTCAGACATGTCGATTCGGATCATCGATCTCTCGTCATCGAACAGATACTCGGCCAGAGCCCGGGCAAGCTCGGTCTTACCCACACCCGTGGGGCCGAGGAAGATGAACGATCCGATCGGCCGATGGGGATCAGCGAGACCGGACCGGCTGCGACGGACGGCATCGGCCACCGCATTCACGGCCCGCTCCTGTCCGATAACGCGCTGGTGAAGATGCTCCTCGAGGTGGACGAGTTTTTCCATCTCGCCCTGCATCAGCTTTGAGACCGGGATCCCGGTCCAACGAGAAACCACCTCCGCCACGTCCTGGTCTGTCACCTCCTCTGACAACATCCGCCCCTCGGCGTGCAGCTTCTCGAGCTCTTCCTGGCGCCGGGCAAACTCGGCCTCGAGCTCCCTCAGGGTGCCGTACCGCAGCTCCGCCGCCCTCGATAGATCGCCCTCGCGCTCAGCCCTGTCAGCCGCGGCCCGGGTCTCCTCGATCCTCTCCTTGATGCTGCGGATAGCCGAGATTGCCTCCTTCTCGAGCATCCACCTTGCAGTCAGGGCGTCGATCTGCTCGTTGAGATCGGCCAGTTCCTTCTCCAGAGCGGCCAACCGTTCTTTGGCGGCGGCATCGCTCTCCTTCTTGAGCGCCTCACGCTCGATCTCCAGTTGGATCTTGCGGCGTGTGAGCTCGTCGATCTCTTCGGGCATCGAGTCGATCTCGATTCGAAGTTTCGAGGCGGCTTCGTCGATGAGGTCGATGGCCTTGTCGGGAAGGAACCGTGAAGTGATGTAGCGATCGGACAGGACCGCCGCCGCCATCAGGGCGGAGTCGGTGATGCGGACCCCGTGGTGAACCTCGTAGCGTTCCTTCAGCCCTCGCAAGATTCCGACCGTGTCCTGCACTGATGGTGGCTCGACCATCACCGGTTGGAAGCGCCGTTCAAGAGCGGCGTCCTTCTCGATGTGCTTGCGGTACTCGTCGAGGGTGGTGGCGCCGATCATCCGCAGTTCGCCCCGGGCCAGCATCGGCTTGAGCATGTTGGAGGCGTCCATGGCCCCTTCGGCCGCTCCGGCACCGACCACTGTGTGAAGCTCGTCGAGGAAAGTGATGACCTGACCCTCCGAGCCCTTGATCTCGGACAGCACCGCCTTGAGGCGCTCTTCGAACTCGCCCCGGTACTTGGCCCCCGCCACCATGGCCCCGAGATCGAGAGCGACGATGCGGCGATTCTTGAGGCTTTCAGGGATATCGCCATTTGCGATCCGCAAAGCCAAGCCTTCGACGATGGCGGTCTTGCCAACTCCCGGCTCACCAATGAGAACCGGATTGTTCTTGGTTCTCCGGGAGAGGACCTGGATCACCCTTCTGATCTCCTCGTCTCGCCCGATGACCGGATCGAGCTTTCCGTCCCGGGCGGCGGCAGTGAGGTCGCGCCCGTACTGCTCGAGCGCCTGGAAAGTGGCCTCCGGGTCGGCGCTGGTGATGCGTTGGTTGCCACGCAGGTTCTTCAGTCCCTCGAGGATGACCTCGGACCGAACCCCCAGATCGCGCAGGGCCTTGCCGACCGGATCGGAACTTTCGGCCAGACCGAGGAGCAAGTGCTCGACGGAGATGTATTCGTCTTTGAATTCGGACCGACGCTTGTCGGCGATCTCGAGGACCCGGGCCAGATCCTGGGTCATCTGTGGCTCTGATCCCCCGTATACCTGGGGGAGCTTGTTCAACTCGACCTCTGCCACCTGGCGAGCGTCGTTGGGGGCGATCTCGATTGCCTGGAGCAGAGGCAGGACCAGGCCCTCGGTCTGGGCGACCAGTGCCCTCAACAGGTGGGCGGGATGGATCCCCCCATGATTCCGGGCTGTGGCCTGATCCCTGGCAGCTACCAGAGCCTGCTGGGCGCGGGTGGTCAGTTTTGAAAGGTCCATGGTCACATCTCCAGTATGTGCGCCGGTACCAACTATCGCTCGGTTTGATTCATTCCACGGCCAGGTCGGGAGCCGTCACCCGCCGATGAAACTAGCGATCCAAGCTGCCAACAGTTCGGTGTCCGGCTCGATCGCGAGGGACGAAAGACCGGTATTCACGACCTCATCGGGTATGAGGGTTCCCCGCCGGGCTTCCATCAAAACTGCCGAATAGGCCGGTAGAAACTCCGGATGACCCTGGAAACCGATGAAGTGGTCTTCGACTGCGACCACTGAGACAGGCACGCCGTCGCTGGACCCCAATACCCGGAGCCGTTCCGGTGGTCTGAGGATCTGGTCGGCGTTGCTGTGAAGAATCCGGAATCCATCGGCTGGCGGGATCATCCAGGGTTGGTGGGTGCTGAGCCTGACCTCCTTGGCCCCAACCTGCCAGCCCTCGGAAGCCCGGGCAACCTCTCCTCCAAGGGCATGTCCGATCATCTGAGCCCCAAAGCAGACGCCGACCAGCTTCCGCCGTTCCCGGTCGAGACGCCGGACCAGGTCGGCTAATCGGTTGACCCAGGGCACATCCTCATAGACCGACAAACGCGACCCGGAAATGATCCACGCATCGGCTCGATCGAGATCTTCAGGAAACCGCCCGGTGGTCAGGTCGAAGACGTCGATCTCGATGTCGGGATGGCCAGAGAAGAACCTGCCGAAGAACTCGGGGTAATCCCCGGCGACCTCCGCAAGCTCGGGACGAACGTGATCACAAAGCAGGAGGCCGAGTCTCATTTTACCCCCTCCCGGCTTCGCCGTACTCCC
>CAZPIZ010000238.1:0-3406 GCA_964586615.1 uncultured Acidimicrobiaceae bacterium
CGTTGCTCTGAGTAGACAGACCTCAAGCGCTTCGGGAGTTGTGACTTGCCGGAATCGAGCCCAACCGCCACCGCGCTGAGCAGGTCGACCAGGCCATGGAAGTCGGAGAGGGCAATTTCCTCCGGAGCCAAACGGGGTCGGCGCTTGCCCGAACGGACCCCGTCGATGTCCACCATGTTGTGGTAGTTGTCGAGGGCCAGGCACAGTCCCGTTGCTTCGTAACCAAGGGCGCCGAAGGCGGTGGCCTCACAGCTGCCACCCGCCATCAGCTTGCGCTGGTGGGGAATGCCTTCCGATCTGACGATGTCCGTCACCCGATTGGTTAGATCCGAAGAGAACACGCTGGAGGCGTCTCCGACTCGCACGATCGGGCCACCTCCCACCGGGGCGTCGGCCGATTGACGGGAGCACTCGATCGAAAGCACCCTGGTCCCGGCCGGGAGGGTCTTTAGCTCACAGGCGGCGATGGCGCCCACGAAGCCGACTTCTTCGGCCCGGGTGAGGAGAACCGAGAAATTGCCGACGTCGGCCGCGGCTAGACGGTCGAGAGCGGACAAGGCCGCGGCCGCTCCGGCTAGATCGTCACAGGCACGGGCTCGCATCCGGTCGCCCTCGACGCCGAGCGATGCTTTCGGAAAGGTCCACCGGGCGATATCGCCGGACACCGCGTCAATTGCATCGCCGACCGACAGCTTCCCTCGTTTGGAAACGGGATCGAACTCCTCCAGCCTGGCCGGCCTTGGACCCGCGGCCGTCTCGATCTGGACCCGGGCATTGACCAGATATTCGGGGTACACCCCACCCCTGAGCTCCACCTCGGGTCGTCTCCCGGACCGCGTCAACACCAGGGCTGGATGATCCATGTGGGCAACCGCGACGACGGGCTGCTTCCGATTTCTGGCAACCGGGCGGACCAGAAGGTTGCCAGCTTGGTCTTCGACGACGGACAGACCGCGCTTGATCGCCCACTCCCGAACCCAGGTTTGGACCGCCGACTCTCTGCCTGAAGCGGTTGGTAGGTTGGTGAGCGTCTCGAGCCAGCGTCGATGGGCGGCCCGGGTGGCGGCTCGGGCCATGACTATCAGCTCTCGAATGGAAGATCGGTGAAGAGGTCAGATGCCTTGGGTTTGGTTTGACCGGTCTCACCGCCGGGAGCCAAACCCAACCGCGACCGCAGCGCCTCGTAACCGCCCGCCTCGAGTTCTTCCGCCAGCTCCGGTCCACCCGAGTCGACCAGGAGACCATCGACCATCACATGGACCCGGTCCGGAATCACGTAGCGCAGGATCCGGGAATAGTGGGTGATCATCAGCACTCCCACCTCGGGCGACCGCATTACCTCGACGGCTTCGGCCACTTCCCGGACGGCGTCGATGTCCAGGCCGGAATCGATCTCATCGAGCAGCGCAACCTTCGGTCCGAGAACTGCCATCTGGAAGATTTCCGATCGCTTCTTCTCGCCACCCGAGAGGTCTTCGTTTACCCCGCGTTGCAGGAACCGGGTCATATCGAACTTCACAGCGGCTTCGGCGACACGCCGCTCGATTTCGTCCTCGGCCATGCCCGCCTCTGCGGCTGCCTCGGCGACGAACTCACCGAGCTTGACCCCGGGAATCTCGACTGGGTACTGGAAGCCCTGCATCAGCCCGAGTCGGGCTCGCTCATCGACGTCGAGGCCGAGTAAGTCGGCCCCGGCCAGCTTGGCGTCACCAACGACCTCGTATCCGTGACGCCCGCTGAGGACGTGGCACAGGGTCGATTTGCCGGAGCCGTTGGGCCCCATCAAGGCGTGGACCTCACCGAATGGCAACTCGAGTTCGATCCCTTTGAGGATCTCGCGGCCGCCCACCCCGGCAGTGAGGTTCTTGATCGACAGAGCGTTGGTCATTCCGGCAGCTCCACGTACACATAGCCGTCCTCGATCGACACCAGGTATGTCGGGACCGGTTTCGTGGCAGGGAGGCTGTGCGGCGCGCCCGTCTTCAGATCGAAGATGGAGCCATGACGTGGACACTCCACCTCGTGATCAAACACTTCCCCTTCTGCCAGCGAGGCTTCGGCATGGCTACAACGGTCGCCTATCGCGAACACCGAACCGTCGACAAGGAACACGGCGATCCGGTGCTCAGTGAGATCAACCTTCAGTCCGACCCCTTCCTTGAGCTCGGAGAACTCGCCCACCTTGACCCTTTTCAAGATCCGGTCCCGAGCTCGGCTTGCACAAAGCGACGGTCAAGCACCTCTGCCAGGGCCGGCTGTATCCCCTTGATCGGCAATCGATCTAATACCTGGCCGAAGAATCCGCGGACTAGCAGTCGTTCTGCTCGCGGCCGGCTTAGTCCGCGACTCTGGAGGTAGTAGAGGTGCTCTTCTTCCAGTGGTCCCACCGAAGATCCGTGACCGCACATGACGTCGTCACACAGGATCTCGAGGATGGGCACCGAGTGGGCCTTGGCACCAGGAGACAGGACCAGATTGCGGTTCGTCTCAAAAGCCGACGAACCGATCGCCGGCTTTTCGATCCGGATCAAACCAGCAAACACCGATTGCGATTGTTCTTCCACGGCGCCCTTCAGCAGAACCGTCGATGTCGACTTACGACCGCGGTGGGTCAGGTTCATTCGATAGTCGAGCACCTGGTCTCGATGTCCAAAGAACAGACCCACTATCTCCGCCGACGATCCCTGGCCGTCGAGGTCAACGCCTAGATCGAGCCGACCGAGTTTGCCTCCAAGACCAGCCTCGCCCAGCCGGAAGGAGGCGTCCCTGGCCAGGCGGGCGCGAAGCTGAACGATCCCGTAGGTGTCGAGGCCCAACTCCTGGACAGTCAAGAGGCGCAGACGAGCGCCGTCGGCTAGGTCCACTTCAACCTGGGGAACGACTACAGAGTTGACGTCGGACCCGCTCCGGTAAAAAAGGACGACCGAGGCCTCGGAGTTGACCGCCAGCTTGATGGTGACGTGCGGAAAAGAAATGGCTCGATCGGTAACGGCCTGGATGTCGACGACGACAGGCTCGGTCACCACGCTTCCCATGGGAACGTTGACCACCACCCCATCGGTTACAAAGGCCAGATGACCGGCGGCGAACTTGTCGATCGAAGGCGGAATCAGCCCAACCACCTCGACCCCCGCCGCCAGAAAGGGCCCATCCACGGAAGCGGTGCGACCATCAACGATGACGGCGCTGGCCGAAGCCCCGATTGAGTTGAGAAAGGGATCGGTTAGCAAGGACTTGCCCGGGGTCTCGACAATGGAGTAGCCGGTGGGATCGAGGTCGGGATCGACGTAGCGCCACAACTCGTCGGCCCCGGTCGGTACCGGCAGCCGCTCATACAGTTCCCACGCAGCAGCCCGTCCAGCGACCGGAACGGACGCGTCGATAGAATCTACGGTTTGGCGGGTCA
>CAZPIZ010000239.1:0-3361 GCA_964586615.1 uncultured Acidimicrobiaceae bacterium
ATGTCGGCCAAGAGCCTGGGGGTGCTGGCTTTCCTCTGGGCGGTGACCGCTCCAGTGGTCAGCTTCTGGCTCCGTTCCCGATTGCCAGGGACGTCGTCCGGAGTGCCCGGTTTCAACGAACTGGGCGACCCCATCGGGTTTCTGCGTGAGATCTTTCTCACCGGCTACTACCCGGTCTTCCCGTGGACCGCCTATCTGCTGGCGGGCATGGCCGTGGGGCGTTTGAACCTCGGGTCCAGGCGAACAGCCGCATGGTTGCTCGGTGGCGGTGCAGCCCTGGCAGTCGGAGCCAGGCTGATTTCGGGCCTACTCCTCGAGGTCGCCGGTGGCCGTGAGGCGGTCGGGGAGCTTCCGGTCCAGTTCTTCGGAGCGACGCCCACCGATACCTGGTGGAACCTGGCGGTCGCCACACCGCACTCCGGGACCACCCCTGATCTCCTTCACACGACCGGCACCGCGCTGGTGGTGCTCGGGGCTTGTCTCCTGCTGGCGGCGGCGGGGCGGTACGTCCTCGCCTGGCTGGCCGCCGCCGGGGGGATGACCCTGAGCCTCTACACGAGCCATGTTCTGGCGTTGACCGCCGGATGGGGGTTGGACGATCGACCAACCTTGCTTGTCTGGCACGTCGGCGTCGCCATCGTCATCGGTTTCCTCTGGAGGAAGTTCGTCGGGCGGGGGCCTCTGGAGACACTGGCTGCCAACATGGCCGGTGCTCTCAAGACCGCAGTTGTCGAGAGCCGTCCTACTCCCAGAGGGGCGTGATCGCGTCTCGCAGGATTCGAGGGACGTTGCTCACCTGGTGCTTGCCTTCCGAGACGATCTCCCGTCCACCCACGATCACGGTGCGGATGTCGGCAGACGTTGCCGCCATGACGACCTGCTCGGGCTCGGAGCCCGAGGTCCTGACCGAATCCAGGTCCACGACCACCAGGTCGCAAGGCGCCCCAACTTCTATCCGCCCACCATCTGGCCATCCCAGGGCCCGGTGGCTGTGCTCGGTCGAGATGCGGATCAGATGGTCGGGTGGGAAAAGGCCTCGAGCCTTCTCCTTGAGGCGTTGGTTCATCTCGACTCCGCGCATCTCCTCAAAGGCGTCGATGGTCACGTGTTGATCGGTGCCGAGCGAGATCGGGACCCCGGCCTGATCGAGGGCAAAGCCAGGGTCGATGCCGTCACCGAGATCGCGTTCGGTGGTCGGGCACAGGCAGACATTCGTCGATGACGAAGCCAGAAGGACGATGTCTGCCGGCTCGACATGGGTCGCGTGGACTGCGGTGGTGTTGGCACCCAGGACCCCGTGGCTCGAGAGGAGTTCGGTCGGAGTGACTCCGTAGATCGCCAGACATTCACCGTTCTCCTGGGGTTGCTCGGACAGATGAACATGTAGAGGCCTGCCGGAGGCAGCGGCGGCCACTGTCGCCATCGCATCGTCTGGCACTGCCCGGACCGAATGAATGGCGGCTCCAATTCGAGTGTTCTTGTCATCGGCCAGTGCCGACATCCGCTCCGCCCAGCGATCGGCATCGCCGTCGCCAAATCGGATCTGCTCGGGCCGCAGCGGTTGGCCGATCCCACCGCTGAGGTAACACGTGTCGAGGAGGGTGAGGCGGATCCCGGCCCGTTTGGCAGCCTCCCTGAGAACATCCCCCATGTGGTTGGGGTTGGAGTAGGGGACCCCGTCGGGTTGATGATGCAAGTAGTGGAACTCACCAACAGCGGTGAAGCCCGCCATCACCATCTCGGCATAGGTGGCGGTTGCCAATTCCAGATAGGTGTCGGGGTCAAGTCGGTTGGCGATGCGATACATCTCCTCCCGCCAGGTCCAGAACGACCCGCGGGCGTTGGTACGGCCCCGCAGCGCCCGGTGAAATGCATGCGAGTGGGTATTGGCGAAACCCGGCAGGACGGCTCCTGTCAAAACCGATGACCCCGCCAGGTCGGCGCCTATCGAGACCTCTGTGATCAACCCGTCCTTTCCACAGACGACCCTGACCCCCCGTTGGGTGGTTCCGCCGACGAAGGCGTATTCGCACCAGTAGCTTTTCATCGGTAACTCCTCATCGGAAACCCGCCAGATCGGTAAGCACCAGCGCCAGCGATTCTGTTCCAGCGACACAGTCTTCCGGTGTGGCGTGCTCCTCGGGTGAATGAGAGACTCCGGTGGGGTTTCGCACGAACAGCATTGCTGAAGAAACACCTGCGGAGGAAAGCACACCGGCGTCATGGCCTGCGGCCGTCGGAAGTACGGGTACCCCACCAAGGAGACCGACCAGCCGATCCCGGAGGTCTCGATCGAATTCGACCCGGGGGGTCGTCGACTCTGCCGTCACCGTGACCTCGCTGCCAACCGACGCAACCAAAGTCTCAAGCGCGTCTTCGGTGGCGGCCCGGGCGTCGAGCCAGGTCGTGACCCGGGAAGGGATGGCATTGGTGGAGTTGGGTGTCACCTGGATCCGGCCGAAGGTGGCTCGGGTGTGGTCGGATTGGGCGGTGCCAAGAACTCGGAGCACCGTTGCAGCAAAACGCGCCATCGGATCGTCTCGATCCTGCATGCGGGTGGTTCCGGCGTGATCGGCCTTGCCACCGAAATCGAGCCGCCAGCGACCATGAGGCCAAATCTCGGATCCGATCGCCACCGGATGTCCGAGATCCACCAGACCGCGTCCCTGTTCGATGTGAAGTTCAACGTAGCTATGCAACCGCGCCAGCAGGGGAGCATCAGCGCCAAGCAGGGATGGATCTTCCCCAGCTTCGATCATTGCCTGCTCGAGAGTGATGCCTTCCCCATCGGTCAGTGACCGCGCCCGGACCGGCTCTATGGCACCCGTCAGGAGTCGTGAACCGAGGCAAGGCACACCAAACCGGGATCCTTCCTCCTCGCTGAAGGCCACCACCGCCACGGGTCGTTGTGGGCGCATCCCCTGCTCAGCCAAAAGGTCGAGTGCCGCAAAGGCGGAGGCGATTCCCAGAGGTCCGTCGAAGGGACCGCCATCGGGTACTGAGTCGAGATGGCTACCCACCACCACGAGCTCCCCGGCCTCCGGATCACCCATGATCGCCCACAGGTTCGCATTGCGATCCTTTTCGATGCGGAGATGGCGTGTCCGGGCCTGCTCAACGAACCACTGGCGGAGCTCTCGGTCAACCGGCGTCCACGAGAATCGGCGATACCCCTGGGTTTCGGCGTTCAAGCCGATCGCCGCCAAGCCGGCCAGCACCTCGTTGACGTTCACGCCGGGAGGCTAGGGGTGGACCAGGTGCTACGACGATGAGCCGTTGACGATCGACCGGTTTCCTCCCCCAGCGAACGAAGTGAGCGTTGGGTCAATGTTCTTCGTAACTATAAATTGACAACACGTAC
>CAZPIZ010000240.1:0-3361 GCA_964586615.1 uncultured Acidimicrobiaceae bacterium
GGATGATGGAGCTGGCGGAGGGAATCGAACCCACGCCCTCCCGCTTACAAGGCGGGTGCTCTTCCAACTGAGCTACGCCAGCAAGATCCAGCCTCAAGTCTCACGTCACAAGTCGCAAGCACGGGTTTGCTTGGGACTTGAGACTTGGGACTGGGACCTGTCTTAAGGCTACCGCACCGCCCGAACCCGCATTACTTCGTAAGCGGCCAGACCAGCGGCAACCGAGGCGTTGAGGCTCTCGACCCCGGCCGCGACCGGTATCGAGGCGATCACCTCGCAGCGCTCAGAAACGAGCCGGGACAAACCCCTTCCCTCCTCACCGATGACCAGAGCCACGGGTTCGGCAAGGAGATCGAGGCCAAACAGTTGCGTGGTCGACCCGGCCGCCAGCCCCACGGTCCACACTCCACCCTTGTTCAAGCGGGTCAGCGTGTCCGCGATCGAGTTGACCACCGCCACCGGCAACTTCTCCAGGGCGCCGGCCGCGGCTTTGAAGGCCAAAGCAGAGAGAGGTGCTGCCCTTCGATCGGCGACGATGAGGCCGGTCAGTCCGGCCGCGTAAGCAGAACGCGCCACCGCGCCCAGGTTGTGAGGATCGACTACGTGATCGAGGACCATCAATGCCGCCTTGGGCGTAGCCACCAGGTCTTCGACGGTCCTCGATGGGATCGGTCTGGCGTGGGCAACGATCCCCTGGGGCGCAGAGGTTGCGGCCCGCTCCGTCACGTCATCGACAACGCGCACCCGGGCCCCGCGTTTCTCGGCAAGCGCGATCAGGGCGGCGAACTCCGGTTGACGGATCCGACTCGCCTCCACCCATATCTCCTCCACACGGGAGGCAGCAACCGCTGCCTCCACCGCATGGAATCCCTCGACCCTATCGCCGAACCCAGCGCGCGCCATCTGAGGTGTCCTCAACTACGACGCCGGCGGCGGCCAGCCGATCCCTTATGAGATCGGAGCGAGCAAAGTCACGCTCCGCCCGCGCCTTGGCCCGAAGCTCGATGAGCCTGGAAACAATCTCTTCGGGAGGGCCACCATCGACTCCCAATTCCACACCCAATTCGGTGACCAATTCCGCAATGTCGTCCAAACCCTCAGCCTCGATCTCGAGTCCAAGCACCGACACAACCTCGTGTATGGCCGCCACCAGCGCGTCAGGCTTCTGACCAAGGTCGAGGAGGCGGTTGGCCTCGGCGACGGCATCAAAAATACTCGCCAATGCCTCCGGCGTGGCGAAGTCTTGGTCCATCGCCTCGATGAAGCGATTCAACACAGCGGGGTCGGGCTCATCTGAGATCGGACGCGGAGCCCGGATCAGCAAACGCCTGAGACGGTCGTACGCCGTCGAAGCGGCCGTAACCAGCTCCTCGGAATAATCCAGAGGCGACCGGTAATGGGCCATCAGATAGAACAACCGCAGGCTCATGCCGCCAAACCTCTTGACCACAGACTGCAGGTCTACGAGGAGCCCGGTCGACTTCGACATCTTCTCACCGCCGAGGTTGAGCATGCCGTTGTGCAGCCAGAACCGGGCGAAGGTCTGGCCGGTCGCTCCCTCGGATTGGGCGATCTCATTCTCGTGATGCGGAAAGATGAGATCGCTGCCGCCCCCGTGGATGGCGAAGTCGGAACCCAGATACAGGAGGGCCATGGCCGAACATTCGATGTGCCAGCCGGGCCGCCCCGGACCCCAGGGCGAATCCCAGGCCGGCTCCCCCGGCTTGGCCGTCTTCCAGAGGGCGAAGTCGAGGGGATCGTTTTTTTCCTCCGACACCTCGATCCTGGCCCCCGAGCGCAGATCGTCGGGGCGACGGCCCGAAAGTTTTCCGTAGGACTCGAGGGATCGGACTGCGAAATAGACGTCGCCGTTGCTCGCCGGATAGGCCAGGCCCCGGTCGATCAGTTTGCTGATCAGGTCCAGCATCTCCGGGATGTGCTCGGTCGCCTTCGGCTCATGATCGGGATCGGCGACTCCCAGCGCCTGGTAGGTGGCACTGAAAATCCCAGCGATTCTCTCTGCCCGGGCCGACACCTCCTCCCCGGCCGCAGCCGCGGCCACGATGATCTTGTCGTCGATATCGGTGATATTCCGGACAAAGGTGACCTGATTTCCCCTCCACACGAGGTACCGGCGAATCATGTCGAACACCACCGCGTAGCGGCCGTGACCCACGTGCGGTTCCGACTGGACCGTGGCCCCACAGACATACATCCCGACGAAACCGGGCTCGGACGGGACGAGTTCGACCAGTCCTCGGTGAAGGGTGGAGTTGACCAGCATCCGGGTCAAATGCTAACGGTGACCACCGCCAGGGCCGCGAGGCCTTCCCCTCGTCCGGTGAATCCCATGCCGTCGGTCGTGGTCGCCTTTACCGAGATGGCTTCGGTCTCGAGCAGGTCCGCCAGCGCAAGCTTGATGGCCTCGCGATACGGGTCGATTCGGATGGTTTGGGCGATGATGGTCAGGTCGACATTGTTCACCCACCAACCGCTGGCCCGGACCATCTTCAGAACCGTTTCCAACATCAACATGCTGTCGGCACCACGCCACCGCTCGTCAGAGGAGGGGAAATGGGTTCCCATGTCGCCGAGCCCGACGGCCCCAAGCAAGGCGTCGCTGACAGCATGGGCGGCGGCGTCGCCGTCAGAAGTCGCCTCGAGCCCGAGCGTTGGGTCGACAACAACCCCGCCCAGGACCAATGGGGGTTTGCCTCCAAATCGGTGGGCGTCGAGTCCGAGACCCACCCGTAGCTGGCTCATCGGCTAACTATTCGATCGGTGTCAGCGCGTTCTCGACGCCGGGAAGGGCCTTGTCGAGCCGCTTCGTGGCCTCTTCCTCATCGACCTCGAAAGAGAACGACAACTCCGATATGAGGGTCATGCGTGCTTTCGAGAGCATCCGCTTGAGGGCGGGGGAGATGCCTTTTGTCTGCTGTGAGAATGAAAGATCCCTCACCACCTCGGCCACCTGGAAAATATCGCCCGAATACATCTTCTCCGTGAGAACCTTGTACCACCGGCTCCAGTTGGCGCCAGCCTCCTGAGGCTCGTCCTTGAGGGAAGCCAGCACGTTGCGAGATTGGGTCTTCGAGATCACCGAGCGGACCACCGAGTCGACCTTTTCGACCGGAACCATGACCGTCAAAGACTCGGTTGAGATGTCGAGCACGTAGTAGTCGCGAACCACACCGCCGAACTCACGTTTTACTCGCTTGGCGATTGTGGCAGCCCCGTGTTGGGGATGGACGACCTTGTCCCCGACGTTGTATCGGGAAGTGGCCTTGCCGGGCCGGGGCGGCGGCGGGGCCACTTCCTTGGCCGACCCCTTCTCGGCGGCCTTCCTTGGAGCCTCTTTGAC
>CAZPIZ010000241.1:0-3354 GCA_964586615.1 uncultured Acidimicrobiaceae bacterium
TTGCGCTGGGACTCCTGGAGTGACTCCTCGGAGTAGTAGGCCATGTGGGGGGTGACGATGAGGTTGGGGACCCCCTCGATCCGGCTCACGTCCAGGGGTTCTTGATCGAACACGTCCAGGGCTGCGGCTCCCAGCCTCCCCGACTTCAGAGCCGTTGCCACCGCCTGAAGATCGACCAGGGGACCGCGGGAGGTGTTGACGAGCATTGCCCCCGGCTTGATGAGCGACATGGCCCTTTCTCCGATGATGCCCTTTGTTTCCGGCGTCAACGGGGCGTGGATCGATACCACATCCGACCCTGCCAGGAGCTCATCGAGACCCACCAGTGGGGGAAGGTCGGGTCCCGGTTGCAGATAGGGGTCGTGGACGATGATCCGGGCGCCGAGCTCCCGGATCGGAGCAGCCAGCTTGCGAGCGATCCTGCCATAACCGAACAGGCCGAAGGTCAGTTCGGAGAGACGCCTGATCGGTTGCAGAGATCGAATTGCCCAGCCTCCATCCCGAACTAGGCGCTCGGCCTCGAAGAGCTTTCTCGCCATCGCCAGGATCAGCGCCAGGGTGTGGACCGCCACCTCTTCCACCGAGTAGTCGGGAACGTTGGTGACCACGATCCCGGCCTTACGGGCGGCATCCAGGTCGACGTTGTCGAAGCCGATCCCGTAACGGGCGATGATCTGGCACTTCTCGAGGCGTCCGATCGATTCGGCCGACCACGGCAGATACGTGTTGAGGATGGCGTCGGCGTCGCCTGCCACCTTCAGTACCTCCTCCGGTCCCCCGATGGCGACCAAAAGCTCGGCGTCGATGCCGGCCAGCAAGGACCGTTCGATGTCCACGGTCGGGAAGACCTGATCGCTGATCACAACCTTGAAGTGAGCCAACCCGAAACCTCCTCGATTGCCTTCTCACGGCCATGTCCTTGGGCCGAACCCAGGTCGTGCAATTTATAGGGCCAGCACAGGCAATGCGAAAGCTCTGGCGATGCGAAAAGCCCGGCGGGGAGGCCGTAAGTTATAGGATGCAGGTTCAGGAAACCCAAGAAGCAGCCAACCAGGAAGCGAATCGTGTCGGCATCTGAGAGACGCATTCAGGAAACTCCCGGCTTGGCTGGGTCCGGCTATGGCGGCACCCGTAAGACCGCTCACGAATTCGTCCGCGAGGTGTTGCGCAGGGCAATCCTCAGTGGTGAGTTGACCGGTTCAACCCGCCTGGTCCAGGCCGAACTGGCAGCCACTCTCGAGGTGAGCACCACCCCGGTCCGGGAGGCCCTCAGGGATCTTGCATCCGAAGGCCTGATTCGTTTCGATCCCCATCGGGGAGCGGTTGTCGAGGAGCTGAGCCGGGACCAAATTCACGAGGTCTACGCCATACGAGAGGTTCTGGAACCACTCGCTCTCAGGAAAGCCCTTCCCAATCTGACCGACGGCGATCTGGAGCGTCTCAGCCGTCTCCACAAGAAGATGCTCGATGAACCGCAGGGAGCCGAGTGGGTCGACTACAACCGCAGCTTCCACATGACGATTTACGAATCGGCTGGGCCCCGTCTATCCACCATCATTAGGGGGCTGATGGACGCTTCGGTCATGTACATCGGTGCATCTCTGAAGGAGGTGCCCGACTTGCGTGAGGAAGCCAACCATGACCATTCGGCCATCCTCGATGCGGTGACGCGGAGAGATATCGAGGCGGCGACGGCCGCCATCCTCGATCACCTCAACCTGTCGATTAGGGCCCTGGAGGAGCGAAGCCACTCGGGCGCCTGATTGGCAGTCGCGTGATTGGCCACCCGCGTCTTCTACTCCAAGAGGTGCTGATAGCTCTCGGGATGGGCCGCGAGGAACGCTTCAAGGTTCATCGGCTCGTGGCCGGTAAGCCGGGCCACCGAGTCGCTGACGACGTCCAATTCGCCGTTGGCGATGGCCGTGTAGGACGTGACCCAGCCTTCCACCTCCCAGTCGGGCGCTCCGTACACTGCCCGCGCTGAGTAGGCCTCTTCGACTGTTTCCGGTTGGTAGGTGATCGGGCGCCCGATGAAACGGCCGAGGCGGTCGGCGGTTTCGTTGAGATCTATCGATTCCGGACCGGTCAGATCGAATGTGGTGCCGTCGTGCCCGGACGAGGCCAGCACCGCCGCCGCCACCTCTGCTACGTCGTCTCTGGTCACCCACCCGGCCCTGCCGTTTCCGGCCGGTCCCCGGATGACGCCGTCGCTCCCGACCAGAAGCGGGACAACGTCGGTATATAGGGCGTCGCGGAGAAAGACGAAGCGAGCGCCGGTCTCTTTGATGTGTTGCTCGGTGTGGTAATGCTGACGGGCCAGGACAAAGCTGGCATCCGGGCCGGCGCCGAGAAACGACAGGTACACGATCTTTCTGACGCCCGCCGCCGCGGCTGCTTCTACCGCTTGTTTGTGCTGTTCGAGACGGTCGACGGCCTCGTGGGCCGACACCAGGAAGAGTGTGCCCACCCCTTTGAAGGCGTTGCGCATCGCCTCGGGGTCGGCATAGGAAGCCTTTGCCACCTGGGCGCCCGCCAATTCGGGAGCGCGGGCCGGGTCGCGTACCACCAGCCTCAATGGAAGACCTCTTTTGGAAAGCCGGCGGGCGGCGCGACCGCCGACGGCTCCGCTTGCCCCGGTGATTGCGATCAGGTCGGTCGCCACCCTTGATCTATGCCGGGGTGACGACGCGTCGCTCTTCGACTATCGCTAAAGGCGGTTGGACCCGGGTATTGCGTGGATGAAGATCGCCGTTGCAGTTCTCGCAACGAATGACGCCATGGGTAGTGGCACCGCAATCGATGTGTAGGAGGGTCCGGAGGAAGAAATCTGCCGGCGGATTCCACCTATCACCCCAACGCCACATCGCCACCAGGACGTCGTACAAGTCCAGCCCCTTTTCGGTGAGCAGGTATTCGAACCGCGGGGGCCGATCTTCGTATTGGCGGGTCGTGAGGATTTCCGCCTCCACCAGCACGGTCAGCCTCTCGGTCAGGACGTTGCGGGCTATCCCCAGATCCTTCTGGAAATCGTCGAACCGGCGAACGCCGAGAAAGGCATCGCGGAGGATGAGGACGGTCCAGCGATCCCCGATCAGTTCGGCGGTGTTGGCGACCGAGCAGTGGAGATGCTCAAGGCTCTTGCGGGTGGGCATGGACCACAGTGTAGGTATTGGGTTGCGTTATGCAACTAACTCGCTAGAGTGGGTTGCATGAAGCAACTAACTACCGGCCAGTTGCCCACCCTTCAGTCGGAAGTGCACTCGGTCCACGGACGCCAGAGGCGTGGCAGAAGCGTTCTTTCCGGTTTCGCATTTGCAATCGGTCGCTCCGAGACTCGGCGTCGAATGTTCGACA
>CAZPIZ010000242.1:0-1917 GCA_964586615.1 uncultured Acidimicrobiaceae bacterium
GTCGCATCGCCCGCATCATCTGCCGAGGGCTGGCGGGTGGAGGCAGCGGAGTGGCGGCCTCGCTGCGCATTCCGTCGAGCAACAAGCCGACCAAGCGCCTCCAGGCATCGGGCGCTGCCTCGCCGGCTCCCTGGACGACGCCGGCGTTCGCCATCAGCAGCAGGACGAGGTCCTCGGGAACGAGGTCGGAGCGAAGCGTTCCCTCGGCCTTGGCGCGGTCGATCAGCCGGACTGACAGCTCGTATCCCCTCTTCCGATGCCCTTCGAGAGCATTGGCGTTCGGCAACGTCCTCGTCAACACGTCCTTGAGGCCCCGGTCGGCTGCCTGCATCGCGCAGATCCGCTCGACGTAGGCGCAAAAGCCCGACCACCCATCCGGCGCTCGGAGTGCAACTTCCGCCGCCTCGGCGTACTCGGCCACCCGGGCCTCGAAACTGGCGGCGATGAGATCTTCCCGGGTGGGAAAACGCCGGTAGAGGGTGGCGATTCCCACCCCGGCCCGAGCGGCAACCTCCTCGAGGGGGACGTCGAGACCGTGCTCGGCGAAGGCGGCCTGGGCTGCGGTGACGATTCGGGCGCGATTGCGCTCGGCATCAACCCGCAATCCTCGAACCTCGCGGCCCTTGCTGGTCATGACTCCATCCTACCGTAAGTGGAGGCACACCTCCAGTTATGTGGTAAGCTCCGCAATAAGCGGAGGGTAGCCTCCAATTCTGAACGAGGTGAGGTTCCATGAAGGCATATGCAATCGAAAACCCCGAGAAGCCGGCGAGCGTGGTAACGGTGCCGGACCCGGAGGCCGGCCCCCGAGATGTGCTGGTCGCGATCCGCGCCGCCAGCGTCAACGGGTTCGACGTGTACCAGGCGAGTGGGTATCTCCTAGGGATGATGGAGCACCGGTTTCCGACAATCATCGGTCGCGATCTAGCCGGGGTGGTCGAGGCGATCGGATCGGAAGTCACCGATTTCGCGGTAGGCAACGAAGTGCTTGGCTTCGCGCCCTCGATACCGCCGCTCGAACGTGGGACCTTTGCCGAACGGATCTCAGGGGCTGACATGATTCTTGTGCCGAAGCCGACCGGTCTCGACTTTCAGCAGGCGGCCGCCTTGCCGCTGGCCGGGGCGGCGGCGCTCGACCTTCTGGAAGCGGTCGACGTCAAAGAGGGCGACACCCTGCTCATTGTCGGGGCGACCGGGGGCGTAGGCAGCTTCGCCGTCCAGTTGGCGGCCATGCAGGGAGCAACAGTCATTGCGACCGCCGCCCCCGACGACGAGGCCTTCGTCCGTGACCTCGGCGCCACCCAGATGGTCGACCACACGGCCGGGAATGTCGCCGACGCCGTCCACCGTCTGTACCCCGATGGGATCACGGCATTGATCGATCTCATCAGCCAGAAGGACGCCCTGACCGATCTCGGTTCGGTCGTGCGCTCGGGGGGTCGGGTGGCGTCGCTTCTGGGCGCCGCCGACGTCGAGCACTTTGCTGAGCGCGATGTCGTCGCCACCAACGTCAACGCCGCTCCGACCGTCGACAAGCTGCAGCGTCTCGCCAACCTCGCCAGCTCCGGTGAGCTTCGCGTCCCCGTCCAGGAGGTGTACTCGCTCGATCAGGTCGGGGAGGCGCTTGAGGCGTTCCGCCAGGGAAAGCGCGGCAAGCTTATCGTGCGTGTCTGATCGGAACGGAATGGCATGACAGAGTTGACCGAGACCCCTGGGAGCCGGGCTCCAGTCATCTATCGCGTCGCGAACCCATTCATGCGTGGCCTGCTGCGCTCGCCGCTGCACCGGCTGGTGAGCGGCCAGCTGATGCTCCTCGAATACGCGGGCAGCGTTAGTGGGCGGACATACTCAATCCCGATCGGATATTTCGCGTGGGACAACGGCAGCATTGTGTCGTTCAGCGGCTCGCGCTGGTGG
>CAZPIZ010000242.1:2017-3351 GCA_964586615.1 uncultured Acidimicrobiaceae bacterium
ACCCGAACCCTGAGGTAATCGAGACCCGGCACCGGATACGACGCCGAGACCCCTTCGACCGAAGCGACCACCTCACCGCCGGAGATGAATTCGATCCGGCAGTCATCGGCACACCCGACGACCAGCTCCCCTCTTCTGATTTCTGTTTCGAGATCGGGACCGGTCGAGGCAAAGAAATGACCCCGCCGCAGAGCTCGCATTATCGCCCTGGGATTGGGCTTGGCATTCACCGCCACCCATCCTCTTCCCGGATTCGATTGGTCCGGCCCCCAGCTGCGGAAATGGTGGGCATCATCGACCGCCACCCCATACAACCGCCGACCGGCGGTCAGCAGTATGTCCCAGACCATATCCATCGAAGGAAGCTGCTCAGTCCCGGAGTTGAAGGAGAGAGGGTGGCCGTTGTAAACCTCGTAGTGGGTAAGGCCATGCAGAGCGGCCATGTCCTGGGGCGTGATCGATTTCCAGAAGTTGGGATGGTTGAGGCTGGCCAGACCACCATCCTCGACCACGCGATCGATCATGGCTTGAAGAACCTCTACCACCGATGCGCCCGGCGAGGCTCCGAGCGTGTTAGCGGTGCCGATCCCGCCGAGATGTAGGGCGTGGATCCGCTCCGGGCCCTGCCACCAGGCGGTGAGCTCCTCTCCCGGGATCAACAGCAGACGCCTTTCCTCCATTGCGAGTTCTTGTTGCAACTCATCCAGCGAAACCCGCACGTTGTGGTCGGTGATCACGAGGAAGTCGTAGTCGTGATCGTCATACCACCGGGCCACCTCGCCGACCGGGCTGTCCCCATCGGAGGCGTCGGTGTGGGTGTGAAGATTGCCTTTGAGCCATTGCATATCTGCCAATTACTTCTGCTTGGGACCATCATTCCAGTTCGGCAAGGACCAGGTTGTCGTTAATCTCCCGGTAACCCCCTGTTTGGGGAGTCGTTTAGGAATTGGACATGATTCGACATACTTTGTTTGCCTACATCGATCCTGGAACCGGGAGCATTCTCCTCCAAGCGCTGCTCGGAGGGCTGGCCGGGCTGGCGGTCTTCTTCAAGACCACCGGGCGTCGCCTCTTCCGCCGGCGTGAACAAGAACCAGTCAAGACCACCGACAGCTAGCCCGTGACCTCGGGCGCGCCGTACGACGGCTCCTTCGACCCCGGGTCCTTCCGCGACCCGGCCAGCCGGGTGATCCTCAACGGGGATCGGATCGAGCGCGTGCTCACCGAGCAAGGACTAAGCGACTGGGAGGCATTGGCCGCGACCAACTTTTTCCGCCGAGAGGTTGAGTCGGGTCGGTTGGTCGCCACTCAGCTGGAACCGGACCAGCCAGAAC
>CAZPIZ010000243.1:0-3327 GCA_964586615.1 uncultured Acidimicrobiaceae bacterium
CTTTCTGCTTCGCTACTTCATGAGGGGGCTGGCGTTGGAAAGGGAGAAGTCCGAGGAGTTGCTCCTGAACGTGTTGCCCGCATCGATCGCCCGCCGGTTGAAAGCCGGGGAACGACCTCTCGCTGATCGTTTTGAGGAGGTCGCGGTTCTCTTCGCCGACCTGGTCGGTTTTACTCATATGTCCGAGCAACTAACGCCCGAGGATGTGGTGGAGATGCTCGACGGGCTCTTCTCGGAGTTCGATTTGATAGCCGAGGAGTGGCAACTGGAGAAGATAAAGACCGTTGGGGATGCGTACATGGTGGTTGGCGGCCTGCCCGAGCCTCGCCCTGATGCACCCGAGGCGGTGGCCGAGATGGCATTGGAAATGCAAGAGTTGGTAGCCGGTTACGACACCTCCTTGGGTGAGAAGCTGCGCCTTCGAGTCGGCATCGACATAGGACCAGTTGTAGCGGGTGTGATTGGGAAGAGAAAGTTCACCTATGACCTGTGGGGAGACACGGTCAACATGGCCAGTCGGATGGAGTCTCACGGGATCCCCGGCCAAATCCAGGTGACACCCCGGGCCTACGAGCGGTTGAAGCACCTCTACCGCTTCGAACCCCGCGAGCCGGTGGAGGTCAAAGGCAAGGGGAGAACCGTCCCGTTTCTACTCGTGGGACGCGGTGAGGGGGTTTCCACTCACCGGGCGCCATCAGGGGGCTTGGTCACGAATCAATACCGGGACCCCCAAGACTTCCCTTGACCTCCACACGCCCGAGCTCATGCTTGGAGGATCACTTCTAGACACCGAACGTCCAGGGAGCGACCGTTGTGCCGGTGGGGGGAGCCCTCGCCCGGCCTGGTGGTTCTCGGGGTTCGACGCAACGCATAACTCACAACGTCATCCGGGCGTACACTCCCCCCATGGAATGGATCATCATTGGGATCGTCGTTCTGCTTGCCCTGTGGGTGTCCGCCACCTACAACGGGCTGGTAACCAAACGCAACCGCGTCGACAACTCCTGGGGTCAGGTTGAGGTGCAGACCAAGCGTCGTTACGACCTGATCCCCAATCTGGTCGAGACCGTCAAGGGCTACGCCTCCCACGAGCAGCAGACCTTTGAGAGGGTGGTTCAGGCAAGAAGCCTGGCCCAGTCCGCCAAGTCTCCTGGCGAGCAAGCTCAGGCCGAGAACATGCTCACCGGTGCCCTCCGGCAGTTGTTCGCGGTCGCCGAGGCCTATCCGGAACTGAGGGCCTCCGAGAACTTCCAGGGTCTCCAGGCCGAACTCTCGGACACTGAGAACAAGATCGCTGTGTCACGCCAGATCTACAACGACGCCGTGCTCACGCTCAACAATTCAGTGCAGGTAGCTCCGGCCAACATCATCGCCGGTGTCTTCGGGTTTCAGATCCGTGAGTTCTTCGACGCCCCCGAGCAGGCCTCGGAGCCGCCCCGGGTCGAGTTCTGATCGGGAGTCCGATCCTGTCTATCTGGAGGCGGCTTCTTCTCCCGGTTCTGGTCGGCGTCGGGGTCCTGCTTCCCGCCCTACCCGCTCTCGCTCAGGAGTTCAACCTACCGCGGGCCGATGTCGAGATAGTGCTCGAGCCCGATGGATCGCTGGTCGTTAACGAGCACCTGACCTACGACTTCGATGGATCCTTTTCGGGCGGATATCGGGAGATACCACTTCGGGCCGGGGAATCGATCACCGACATCTCCGTGACTGAGGCGGGGGTTCCTTATACATCTGGAGGCTGCACCGATCTTGGTTGCGATTCCCCCCCGTCGACGTTCGGCTCGGTTGATCTCGGTGGCCGGATCCGTGTGGTGTGGCACTACGCCGCTTTTGGGGAAGAGCGGACCTTCGACATTTCCTACCGTTTCCTGGGCCTGGCCAAGGCTGCCGACGATGTGGTCGACGTCAACCTCCAGGTCTGGGGTGACGAGTGGGCTGAACCTCTCGATCGTCTGACAGCGACGATTTCTCTCCCCGGCCTGGCCGCTCCCGGTGAGGTCTACGTCTGGGGTCATCCTGCCAACGTGGCAGGTACCACCAACCTCGGCACCGATCGGGTCCAACCCTCGCTCGAAGCCTCCAACGTTCCTCCCGGCCAGTTCGTCGAGATGAGGGTCATGTTTCCGCGGCGTCTTCTGACCTCGACCGCGGGTGCCACCGTCATCGAAGGCAACCGCGGACCGGACATCATCGCCGAGGAGGAACAAGCGGCGGCTGCCGACCGCCGTCGCGCCGGTCTGATACGGGCGCTGGTCATCGGCCTTGGTGCTCTCACCTTCGGACCCGGCTTGATTGGGGTCGCTTATGTCTACTTCCGGTATGGAAAAGAACCTCGAGTGGACTACGACCGCGAGTACGAGCAGGAGCCACCAACCGATCTTCCCCCCGCCGAGGTGGGGGCCCTGCTCACCCAGGGACAGATCGATGAGCGCCAGTTCACCGCCACCCTGTTCGACCTGATCAGCAGAGGTGCCATCGCCGCCAAGGCTGTTCAGATCGAGAAAGAAACCTGGATGGGGCTCCGCTCGGAGACCATCAGCGATCTCGAGTTGTCGCTGACCGGGACCGACGATGGTCTCAACGTGTATGAGCTCGATGTCCTGGGAATCGTTGCCCGGGTTCTCGACGGAGAGCCCCGACCGCTGCACGAGTTCCGGACCCGGATCCGGGAGGACGCCAGCGCCAATGCCAGTTCCTACCGGAGCTTTCGGTCCTCGGCTCTCAAGGGGCTCGAGGGTCGCAAGATGCTTGATCGGCGGGGGACTTCGAAGATTGTGTTTGCCGGAGGCGCTTTGATCGTCCTCGCCTTCGTCATCTTCTTCCTCGCAGGCAACTTCTCGGGGGCGGCGGCGGGGGTGGTCGTCCCGTTGTTGATCCTGGCCGTCGTGTTCAACGGTCTGGTCCTAGGGATCTTCGCCGCTCTTCGACGTGGTTACGTGAAACGCACCCCGGTGGGAGCGATGGAAGCGGCCCGGTGGTCCGCCTTCCGGCGATATCTGAAAGATTTCAGCCGGCTCCAGGAAGCCCCGCCCATTGCCCTGGCCCTATGGGACCGCTATCTGGTTTACGCCATTGGCTTCGGGCTGGCCGAGGAAGTCCTGGAGGCCGCACGGCTCCGGGCTCCGGCCGAGCTCCAGACAGCCTCGAGCATCTACTGGTTCGGGGGCCACGGTTACACGGGGGGTGGAACCGAGAATGCCTTCTCCGGGCTGACCTCGGCTCTCAATGGTGCTTTCTCGCCACCATCGTCGGGAAGCGGCAGGGGGGGCGGCTTTTCCGGTGGCGGCGGCGGCGGTGGTGGCGGGGGTGGCGGCGGCGCCTGGTAAC
>CAZPIZ010000244.1:0-3326 GCA_964586615.1 uncultured Acidimicrobiaceae bacterium
TCGGCTCGTCGGGATGGGAACCGGGTTTGGTATCGGCTTGCCTCGGAGTCAGTTGTCGGGTTGCTCCAAATGCTGCGCTACGTGGCGTTTGACCGGTCGGCTGAGGTGCGGGAAGCGGCCGAGGCCTACTTGGGAGGTCCGGTAGAGGCGATCGGCCGTGCCGAGTTGATTGCCCGTTTGGAACGTGGCGATGTGGTGGTCGTCGATCTCCGCCCCAACCGCGAGTTCGATGCCGGGCACCTTCCTGGAGCGGTGTCGATCCCACTCGATGAGCTCGAGGCCCGGTTGGGTGAGTTGCCCGACGACGTCGAAGTGATCGCCTACTGCCGAGGCCGTTTTTGTGCTTTTGCTCATCAGGGCGTGCGGTTACTCGAGGCGGCCGGGCGAAAAGCCGTCCGCCTCGACGAAGGCCTCCCCGAGTGGCGTGTGGCCGGATTGGCGGTGGAGGTGGAGGTGGCATCATGACCTTCGAGGTGGTGCCGTTCGTAGATTCGGGGTTGGGCAACTCCTCGTACCTGGTCGAACTCCCTGATAGGCGCGCTCTGGTGGTCGACCCGCGCCGTGAACGTTCGGTCTATCTGAAGGAGGCGGAGCGGCGGGGCTGGATGATCACCGCCGCCGCCGAGACGCATCTGCATGCCGATTTCATCTCCGGTGGCCGCGAGCTTCAGGCGGCCGGCTCCACTCTCTATGCACCAATCGGTTCGAGCCTCGCCTTCGACCACCACCCGTTGCAGCCTGGCGGAACGGTGGCTCTCGGCGGGCTCATATTGACGGCTCTGCCCACTCCCGGACACACGCCGGAGCATCTTTCCTATCTGTTCTCGGACGGTATTCGGCCGTTGGCACTTTTCTCCGGCGGCAGTCTATTGGTGGGGGCGGTGGCACGTACCGATCTGATCTCGCCCGAGAAGACCGACGAGCTAACCCGACAGATGTTCCGTTCGCTGCGGACGGTGTTGGCCCCTCTTCCCGACGACCTGGCGCTCTATCCCACTCATGGCGCCGGGTCGTTCTGCACTGCCGGTGCCACCGGCAAACGGATCACCACCCTCGGCATCGAGCGAGCCCACAACCCCTACCTTCAGATCGAGGATGAGGACGAGTTCGTGAAGCTACTGGTGAGCAGTCTCGGCAGCTATCCCACCTACTACCGACATCTGCGGGAACGGAACCAGGAAGGACCCCGCATCTATGGAGACACACCGCCTCCTCTGGCGCCCCTCGCCGTCGACGAGGTCGATCGGCGTCGCCGGGAAGGAGCAGTTGTCGTCGATGTTCGGCGGGCGGCGGCCTGGGCTAGGGGTCATGTGCCCGGTTCGTTATCGATTCCGCTCCGGGATGAGTTCGCCCCGTGGCTCGGCTGGCTGGTTGACATCGACGCCGCGGTCATCTTCATCGCCGAACCAGGCCAGGATCGTGCCGGCCTGGTGCAGCGCTGCTTGGACATCGGCTACGAGAACCTGGCCGGTGAGCTCGAAGGGGGGATGAAAGCTTGGAGCGCTGCCGGCCATCCCGTGACCTCGACGGCGCGAGCCCCTATCGGAAGTCTCGCCGTTCAGATGGTCGACGTCCGCCAGACATCCGAGTGGGAAGCAGGCCACATCCCCGACGTAATCCACGCCGAGCTTGGCAGCCTCCAGGCGATCAGCCTCCCCGGTGGTCGCTTGGCAGTGCATTGTGGTCACGGTGAAAGGGCCTCCACCGCCGCCAGTGTCCTCGAGCGGGCCGGCCGCTCGGACATCACCGTCATGACCGGTGGGCCCGACGACTGGGCCACGACCACCGGCCGCCGCCTCGAGACGGGATGACGGCCCCCGTTCGTCTTGGGCTGCGCAACAACCTCGCCCAGTTCGGGCTGCTGGTGGCTGTCAACGCCTTGGTCGGGGGCATGGTCGGTCAGGAAAGAACCGTGCTGCCACTCCTTGCACGAAACGAGTTCGGGGTCACCGGATTCTCGGCGGTGCTCACCTTTGTCGTCGCCTTCGGAGCGGCCAAGGCATTCACCAACCTGGCCGCGGGGGTTTTGTCCGATCGGTTTGGCCGCAAACCGGTCTTGGTCGCCGGATGGCTGGTCGGCCTCCCGGTACCGCTGATCCTCATCCTCGCACCCAACTGGGGATGGGTGGTCGCCGCCAATCTGCTGCTCGGCATCAACCAGGGGCTGACATGGTCCACCACCGTCATCATGAAGATCGACCTGGTCGGTCCTCGACAGCGGGGCCTTGCCATGGGCTTCAACGAAGCCTCGGGGTATTTGGCATTGGCAGCCACCGCTTGGGCAACTGGCTGGCTCGCCACCCGGTACGGTCTTCGCCCTGCCCCGTTCCTGGTCGGTGCCTCATACGCCGCCATCGGCCTGGGTCTATCCGTCTTCGCCGTCAAAGACACACGCCACCACGTCCACCTCGAAGCGACCGGGCAAACACCTGCTGCGTCTGTCTCGACGACAAGGGTGGTTGCATTTACCACGCTGCGAGAACCGGCTTTGTCGGCCGCTTGTCAAGCCGGTTTGGTCAACAACCTCAATGATGCCGCGGCCTGGGTGCTCTTCCCGCTGCTGTGGGCGTCAGCGGGTTTGAGTACGGCCAGCATCGGCGCCCTCGCTGCCCTCTACCCCGCCGTATGGGGGGTCGGCCAACTCGTCACCGGTGCCTGGTCGGATCGCGTCGGCCGCAAACCTTTGATCGTCACCGGGATGCTCCTCCAAGCTGCAGCTCTCGCTGTCATCGCCGGCGCCGAGACGACATGGGGCTGGGCGATCGGGGCGATCGGGTTGGGAGCGGGAACCGCCCTCGTGTACCCCACTCTCCTTGCCGCCGTCTCCGACGTCGCCCACCCCACATGGCGAGCCACCGCCGTCGGCACCTACCGATTCTGGCGAGACGCCGGCTTCGCCATCGGAGGAATCGCCATCGGGATGATCGCCGACACCGGAGGCATCCACCCAGCCGTCTGGGCTACCGCCGCTATCACCGCCGTCTCCGGGTTAGTGGTGTGGGCGAGGATGTATGAGACACACCCTCGGTCCGTCGACATCCGACATCGACAAGCGCACGATGCCATCGCTCGGCTCGATGACACCTAGCGCGGTGTGTGTACTCCTTATGATTTGCTCGATTTGGTCTCTTCTTCTCTGTTGGAGGTTCCGAGTCGAGCGACCACCTGGTCGGGGGTGGCAGCAAGGTCGGTGAGTTGGGTGGGTGCGATGCCGGCGGATGGATCGATGGCGAGTTCCTCATAGCCGGTGTTCCAGGTCTGGGCGAGCCTGGTGCCGCGGACGGTGAGTGTCACCAGGGTTGCCCGCCGGTCGGTCGGGTGAGGAC
>CAZPIZ010000245.1:0-3317 GCA_964586615.1 uncultured Acidimicrobiaceae bacterium
GCCCAACTGTTGCAACATACCCAGCCGGTCTTGCACTACCCAATGTTCCACAAGTTTGCCGTCGGCCATGCCGGAGATGTGAATCTCTGACCATGTCGCCTGTTTGCCGGTGGCCGGCATTCCGGCGAACTCGCCTTCCTGGGTGCCGCGGGCTGTGAGACGAATCACCACTTTGTCGCCTTCGGCAATGGTGTCCTCTACGGTGTAAAGGAAGTCGGGGAAGGCGGCCCGTAGGGTGGTGACGAACAACTTCAGGCCTGGCAGACCGGATGGAAGACCCGGAGGCAGCGGCGCATGCTCGACGTAATCGGCGGCGACGAAATCGTCGGCCGCCGCCATGTTCCCCTGGTTGAACATCTCAATGGGGATGCGCAGTGCGCTGGCCTTGTTCTGGTCCTGCAAGCTTGACATCAACGCTTCTCCTCTGGATAGGCGTAAAAGTGTAAGCCAGGAGGAGGGTTCGGGCGCCTAGCCCACGTTGAGCCTTCGACAGTAGCTCAATGCAAAATTCGACATCTGCTCGCCTAGGTTTGTTCAGAACCGGGCGGACGTCATCGTCCGTGCTCATGAATCCCGTCACCGCCACTCGACCAGCGCCACCCGCACAGGTTTCGCGATTCCCTTCAGTGAGACCTCCCGGATCTCACCGAATTTGAAGCCCTCGGCTTCCGCCAGGGTCTCTTCGCTTGCGAGGATCTCCCATCCATCGGCCTGGGCAGCGATGCGGGCCGCCTTGTGAACCTCTCCCCCGCCATAGTCCTGTCCGCGCCGAGTCGCCTCCGCTGCGTGGATTCCGATACGAACCACTGGAGCGAACCCGGTCTCTCGCCGGTGTTCGGCCAGAGCCCGATGGATGGCGATCGCCGCTGTCAGCGCCGATCGAGTATCGGGAAAGGCCACAAAGAATCCGTCTCCGGTGTGGTTGGCCACCTCGCCACCGTGTGAGGCGAACTTGGAGCGCAAGGTCTGATCGTGCCAGCTGAGCAGGTCCTCCCAGGCCTCATCGCCGATTGCTCCCACCAGATCGGTGGATTTGATGATGTCGGTAAACATGAACGCCCGCTTTACCCGTTCGCGTTTCGCCCCGGACCCTTCCAACTCGCCCAACAATTCCCCGGTCTTCTCGACCGCCCAGGCTGCACCGAGCCGTTGGAAGGTGTCCCGGGCGGCGCGCAGCTCCATCAGGGCCCCCTCATCGTCTCCCAGCGCCCGGTAAGCCTTTCCCAATAGAACCCGAAGCTCGGCCGCCTCGTAGGGCGCCTCGAGTTCCTGCCAGCCATGGAGCGCCGAGCGGAGGTCTGCAATCGACCCGCCTGGATCCCCCCGAGCCAGCCGCACCGCTCCGCGGGCTCGGGCCCCCTCGGCCCTGTAGGCGGTGGTGCCGACCTCCTCGACGATTGATGCGAGCTCCTCAGAAGCGGCGGCGGCCGTGTCGAGGTCCCCGGCGGCGATGGCAATCTCGACCTGGGCGACCAGCGGTCTTACCCTCGACAGGCGATCGTCGGAATTTTCCGCCAGCGCCCGGCGAATACCCGCGGCAGCAACTTCGATCTTCCCCTGGCCCAGGCGGACCAACGACAGCCCAGGCTGTGGATCAAGGCCGTACTCGTGGGCCCGACCGAACGATTCCTCGGCGCCGGCAAAGTCCCCCATCCGCCGACGGACCTCCCCGATCTCGTAGAACGCATCACCCATCGCGAAGAGGAGCTTGAACTTCATTAGTTCGTCGCTGGCAAGGCGGGCCTCCTCCTCGGCGTTGTGCCAGGCGCCATGCAGCCGCATGAGCCCGGCCCGGTGGACCCGGCAGATCCCGGGAAACCCGGTGATTGAATTGCGTTCGCACCAGCGGAGGGTGGCGTCGGTCCACTCGGCCGCCCGCTTGTAATCGCCCCGATGAAAACACATGCCGATCATCCCGCAATACACCTCACCGGTGGTAACCGGATCCATCTCTCCCCCGACCGCCGCCACCATGGCCTCGTCCATCAGGGCCAACGCTTCAGCGAGTTTGCCTTGCTTGGCGAGGGCCCAGCCCTTGGCGTGCAGACTCTGCCCGTAGACGTTTCGATCGCCCGTGCGGTCAGCAATCTTGAGCGCTTCATCGAGGTAGGGAATGGCCTTGTCGGCATCACCCTCCACCTGAAGGGCCAGGAATCCACGCATGAACGCCAAGTAGCCGTTCACCGGAGACGCCGGATCGTTGGCTACCAGCTGTTCGGCCCGAGCGAACCAACCTCCGGAAGTCGGACCGGCCAACCGCATCCCGTATTGCCGCGAAAGCTGATAGGCCATCATCGCCGCCGCTGGGAGGTTGCCGTCCTCCATATAGGCCCCATACGCTCGTTCACCGACCTCCAGGACCGCTTCTGAGTGACCAGACCAAAAACTGGCTTCGGCGAGCATCTGCAGACCTTCACCTGACAAGAGCCCAGACCCATCCGTCTCCGTCAGGGAGTCGTAGGCCTCCTGCCAGGCGTGACGCTCAAATGCCTCACGTCCCGCAGCGGTGGGATCATCGAGAACGCGGCTCACCGCGGAATCGTAGGCTTCACCCACCCGAAGAACCAGGGCTAAACCGGTCGCCAAACCAGGCGTGTAAGCGAGGCCCCGTGATCACGGACCAATGAGAAGACCTGCGAGCTAGCCCCAACGGCCGACACACCGTGTTAAGCCGGACCGCCTTGGCAATGGGCATCCGCAACGGTGGCTCGATGATCTGGTCGCTGGCGGACTGTTCGCAATCATCCAGGCCGGTCAGGGACTGGGCGCGAATGCCGCCGACGCCCTCTTCTTCCTCCGGTTCGGGGTCGAGTTCCTGCCTCTGATGATCCTGGCCTCAGGACCCCTCTTGATGTTGGCCACCCTCGCTTATGCGCGTGGACTCGGTCAAGTGGGAGCCACTCGATGGTTGACCCCGATCCTTTCCGGCCTCGCCGGGCTGTTGATTCTGGAGAGGGTCGGAGTGACAACCGAGGTACCCGCGATCTACGTGCAAATGTGAAGAAACCACATTCCGCCGCGCAGGTAGGAGGCCTGTTATGGAGCGCTCTTCATACGAACTTGACCCCGGTTGGTCGATCAACCTATATGGGTCAGACCTCTACTGAGCGGTGAGTTTCGGAGCAGTTCGGCCAACGATCTCAGCGCCAGCCCTCGATGAGACATGCCGATCTTTTCTTCGCGGCGCATCTCAGAGAGGGTCGTGCCACCGACCTCGAAGATGGGGTCGTAGCCAAAGCCGAAGCTGCCCCGGGCTTTCTGTGCGATCTGTCCCTCCAGCCGGCCTTCGGCTATCACCTCGCGGCCATCCGGCCAGA
>CAZPIZ010000246.1:0-3303 GCA_964586615.1 uncultured Acidimicrobiaceae bacterium
TGCTATTCGGGAGCCATTGCCCGAGCCCTGCGACCCAAAGGGGACGAAGACCCCGCCGGGCTGGCGGAGACGTTCGGATCCTCCGGAGGAAGGGGACGGGTGGTCCTGGCCGCCTCCAGTGCGATCGAGCCGGCATGGGAAGGCGACTCTGGTTCCATCTACACCCGTGGAGTCGTCGAGGGGATTCGGACCGGGGCAGCAGATCTGGACGGGGACGGTCGCATCACCGCTCGCGAACTCCACACCCACGTTGCCGGTCTATTGAACAAGGAGGGCCGGCAATCCCCTCGCAAGTTCGAGTTCGATGATGCCGGCGACCTGGTCATCGCTAGACCGGGCAACCAGCCCATGCCGACTTCACCACCCGTGCCCAAGCGACAGGATCCGCCCCGGCCGGACCCGGTTGGACCAGATTCGGGTGGGCTAGTGCCATTGGCCCAACCGCCGATTCTTCCCACGGTTCAAACCCCTGCGCCAAAGCCCAAGGAGCCGCGACCCCGACGAAGGGCCCCGGCCTGGATTCCGGGAATGGTGGCGGTGGCCTTGGCAACGCTCCTCGGAACCCTGTGGCTGACCGGTGCCATCGGATTTCTTCCATCGCCCTTTGCAACAACCACCACCCTGGTGGCGACCGACCCGACGACGACGCCAACCACCAGCACCTCGGGTGACACGGGAACGACCACCGCCGCCGGCTCCGCGACGACCCTTTCCGATGCGACGACTACCACGTCTGACGAATCGACCACCACAACCGTCGAGGTGGTTCCGGTCGCATGGGAACTGGCTCTCGACGAACAGTTCGCCTCCAATCAAGTCGGCTGGGCGGAGGGTGAGTTCAGCGACGACGCCGGGACATCTTCTTATCACCTGGTTGCTGGAACCTACGAGGGGGCCTACTCCACTGCCGCCAG
Source organism: uncultured Acidimicrobiaceae bacterium (assembly GCA_964586615.1). Lineage (GTDB taxonomy): Bacteria > Actinomycetota > Acidimicrobiia > Spongiisociales > ZC4RG35 > DATEEG01. The sequence goes on from CAZPIZ010000246.1 coordinate 915, forward strand.
CGAGCAAACCTACTGGAGCCTGATCGCCTTCACCCCTCCTACTGAGCTCTTCTATGTGGAGACCGAGGTCACGAGCTATCTATCCGGGAGCCAATGTGGCTTGGCGCTCGAGACTCAATCCGGATCCTTGCTGGCGGTGGGGCTCGGAAACGGTCAGGTGATTGCCCGTCTTTACGCAAACGGGGTCCAGTCCAATTCGGGTTCCTGGGAGGTGCCGGTGACGGACCCGACCGAAACCGAAATCGGGCTGTGGGTGGATGGAACCAGCGTGACCATCTATATCGACGACCTGGAACTCGACACCTTCGAGGAACCGACGTTATCGGGCGTAGGTCAGATCGGGGTCAGCTTGATGGGCGGCTTCGAGACTTACTGCGGATTCGACTATCTGGTGGGGTATATCGGGTAAATGGTGGGATCGGGTAGGCCGCCCGATGGGCAGGATCAGGTCTCAAGTCTCAAGCAACGCCGTGCGTTTAGCGCTCGTCCAGATCGATCCGCAATGCCGCCACGAACGCCTCCTGTGGAACCTCCACCGAGCCGACCATTTTCATCCGCTTCTTTCCCTCCTTCTGCCGGTCGAGAAGTTTGCGCTTGCGGCTGATGTCGCCGCCGTAGCATTTGGCCAGCACGTCCTTACGCTTGGCCTTCACTGTCTCCCTGGCGATGATGCGACCGCCGATGGCGGCCTGGATCGGCACGTCGAAGAGCTGGCGCGGAATAAGCGCCTTGAGCCGCTCGGTCATCACCTTTCCATAGGCGAAGGCCTTGTCGCGGTGAACGACGGCCGAGAAAGCATCGACCGGCACGCTGTTGAGCAAGATGTCGACCTTTACCAGATCGGACACCCTGTAATCCGAGGGCTCATAGTCAAGCGAGGCATAACCCTTGGTTCTCGACTTGAGCATGTCGAAGAAGTCAAAGACCACCTCGGCCAGTGGCACCTGATAGGTGAGCTCGACCCGCTCCGGCGACAGGTAATGCAGCGAGACGTGCTCGCCCCGTCGAGTCTGAACCAGCTCCATGATCGGCCCGATGAACTCGGACGGCGAGATGATCATCGTCTTGACATACGGCTCCTCGATCTGCATCCGAACATCGGGATCCGGCAGATCCTGGGGGGACTTGATCTCGATGACCTCACCGTTGGCGAGAGTCACTCGAAAAGCCACGGAGGGGGCGGTGGCAACCAGATCGAGGTTGTACTCCCGTTCGAGCCGCTCCCGAACTATTTCCATATGAAGCAGGCCGAGAAAGCCGAGCCTGAATCCGAACCCCAACGCTCGACTTGACTCCGGCTCATATTGGAGCGAGGCGTCGTTGAGCTTGAGCTTGTCGAGTGCCTCCCGGAGCCGTTCGAAGTCGTCGCCATCGGTCGGGAACAATCCCGAATAGACCATCGGCTTGGGCTCGGCATAGCCCGGTAGAGGCTCGGTGGCAGGATGACGAGCCGAAGTGACGGTGTCGCCAACTTTGATTCGCCCGATGTCCTTGACCCCGGTGATGAGATAACCCACCTCCCCAGGTCCAAGCGATTGGACCGCGACCGCCTTGGGTGTGACCACCCCGACCTCTTCGGTTCCATGGGTCTCGCCGGTAACCACAAATCGAATCCGCTCCCCGGCCGACAGGGTTCCGTCGACCACTCGTATGTAGCAAACGACTCCCCGGTAGATGTCGTAATAGCTGTCGAAGACCAGCGCCCGCAGCTTGGCGTCGGGATCTCCCTTGGGAGCCGGGATCCGGCTCACGATCTCTTCGAGCAAGGTGTCGACTCCGGCACCGGTTTTAGCTGACAGCAACAAGACTTCGTCGGGCCCTCCTCCAAGGATCTCCACCAGCTCGGCCGTCACCCGGTCCGGGTCGGCCGCCGGAAGGTCGATCTTGTTCAACGCCGGGATGATTTCGAGTCCGGCGTTGATAGCCATGTAGGCATTTGCAAGCGTCTGCGCCTGCACTCCTTGGGCGGCGTCGGCCAGCAGCAAAGCTCCCTCGCAGGCGGCAAGGGATCGAGAGACCTCGTAGGAAAAGTCGACGTGACCAGGGGTGTCGATGAGGTTGATGACATAGTCCTGCCCATCCCGGGCTCGGTAGTTCAGGCGCACAGCCTGCGCCTTGATGGTTATTCCGCGTTCCCGTTCGAGGTCCATCGAGTCGAGGACCTGATCCCGCATATCCCTGGCGGAAACCGCCCCGGTCATCTCTATGAGACGGTCGGCCAGCGTCGATTTCCCATGATCGATATGGGCGATGATGCAGAAATTACGAATGCGCGCTGGAGGAAACATGGTGGAGGGGGGCCGCGGCGCATTGTATCTGGTAGAGCCTGCCTGCTATCGTTGCCGCTCTGGCGGTCGGCCACATATGGCTGGCCGTTCCCCGTTTGGAC
>CAZPIZ010000247.1:0-3284 GCA_964586615.1 uncultured Acidimicrobiaceae bacterium
TCGGCTTGACGCCTCTGACAAACATCTTGAAAGACTCCCAGTCGCATCAGGAGATTGCCACGCTGTTGGCATATGCCAGACACCGGTCGATAGAACGGTGTAGAAAACTCGCCCCAGCCAGAACATCGAGGGCGTAGTTGTCGTCGGTATCGGCTGGCCAATCCTCCTCGTGGGCCCGCGGGTTTTGGCCGAAAATGGTGAACGCTCCTCCACTTTCTCGCCTCGACCATCGGCGACCGAACTGTTTGCCTCCGAACCCGCATATCAGGTTTGGGTGGCAACCACCACGGGTACGCGTCGGTCGGCACATTCATGCCGCACACAAGGAGGAAACGTGGGATTGGTAGTTTGGCTAGTCGTGGGACTGATCGCGGGCTTCCTGGCCCGGGCCATCGTCCCTGGCCGAGATTCAATGGGCGTTCTCGGAACCCTCGTACTCGGACTGGTCGGGTCCCTCGTTGGTGGGTTCCTGGGCAATCTCATTTTCGGTGGAAACCTCGACGTAGAGGCAGCCGGAATCATCGGATCGATCATCGGTGCAGTTGTGGCTTTGTTCGCTTACAGAGCCATGGCCAAAACCGCTTGACATTGCGAGCGACCCAGTGGTCGCTCAGAATCGAATGGCAGCCCCGGCCTTACCTGGCAGGGGCTGTCTTCAATTGGGTCGCGTCGATACCTCATAGGCCAGGATCGCTGCAGCCGCAGCCGCGTTGAGGCTCTCCGTCTGACCGGCCATCGGGATCGTCACCCTCACGTCGGCATCCGCCACCACTTCGTCGGGGAGGCCGTGGGCCTCGCTTCCGATCAGCAACGACAGCCTGCCCGCCGGCAGCGACTTGGGCGAATCTCCCCCGCTCATCACCGTCGCCACTTTGATCGCATCAATGCTCCCGAGATCTTCAACGGAGCCAACACCGGTGTGGAAGTGGCCACCCGCCGCTGCCCGCAACACCTTTGGAGACCAGGGGTCGACCGAACCCGCCATCACTCCGACGTCAAGGCCAAAGGCTGCGGCGGTGCGGATCATGGTTCCGAGATTGCCGGGATCGGAGATCTGCCACGCAACCAGGACACTCCGACCCGGGTCGAGAGAACTCTCCGGGATTTGCATCACTGCCACCGGGCTCTGCGGCGTCTGGGTAGAGGACAAACGACGAAGGGCCTCCTCCCCCACCACAACAAGCTCCACCCCGGCGGCCTTCGCCCAGCGATCCGCATCGTTGTCATCGGCGAGCGCAAAGACCTCCACCAGGGGCACGCCCGCCCTCACGGCCTCTTCAACCAGATGTGGGCCCTCCAGCAACGTCAGGCCCCGGGCCCGTCTCTCCTCAACGCGATGAAGCCGGGCTGCCTCGGCAACCCGGGGGTTGCGATGAGAAAGACCCGGCTCCATCAGAATTGCCTCGTCTGGCGCTTACTTGGTCTTGGCAACCTCGACGAGTTGGGCAAACGAATTGGGGTCGTTTACGGCCATCTCGGCCAGCATCTTGCGATCGACCTCGACCTCGGCAGCCTTGAGACCAGCCATGAACGTGCTGTAGCTCATCCCGTTCTGTCGGGCGGCGGCGTTGATACGGGCGATCCAGAGACGACGGAACTGACCCTTGCGATCGCGCCGGTCCTTGTAGGCGTCCTGCATCGCATGCATGACCTGCTCGTTGGCGGTCCGAAAGCGACGGCTGCGGGCGCCCTTGTAACCCTTGGCGCGATCCAGAACCTTCTTGTGAGCCTTCCTGGCTTGTACTCCGCGTTTTACACGTGCCATCGAGGTTCCCTCATATTCCTAGGAGTTTCTTGGCGACCTTGGCGTCGCCAGGTTCGAGTTCTACCTCACCCGAACGGCGACGGAAGGTGGCATTGCCCTTGTTGAGTTTGTAGTGACCTCGTCCGGACTGCCTGCGCAGAAGGCGACCGGTGCCGGTCACCTTTATCCGTTTCTTGGCCCCGCTGTGGGTCTTCATCTTTGGCATGTTTTACTCCTCGGCAGGCTCATCATTCGATGTGTCTTCGGATCCCGGTTCGTCTAAAACCGGAACCAGCTGCTCTTCGTCAATGGCCGCAATAGGAGCTTCGCTGCTGTCATCGGTGGCGGACTCGGCTTTTCGTTTGCGCCTGCTCGGCGCTATCACCATCGTCATCAATCGCCCCTCCTGCTGGGGATTTTGCTCGATGATGCCGTACTCACCCACACCCGCTGCGAGCCGATCGAGAAGTCGGCGCCCGAACTCGGGCCGCTCCTGTTCTCGTCCTCGGAATCGAACGGTGACCTTGACCTTGTCGCCCTCGTCGAGGAAGTCCAACGCCTTCCTGAGGTTGATTTCGAAGTCGTGGGCCTCGATGCGAGGAGCCATCCGCAATTCCTTGATGACGGTTCGCTTCTGGTGTTTACGGGCTTCGCGTTCGCGTACTGATTGTTCGTACTTGAACTTGCCGTAATCCATCAAACGGCATACCGGTGGTTTGGCGTCGGGAGCCACTTCCACCAGATCGAGTCCGAGCTGTTCGGCTAGCCATAAGGCTTCCGACAGTTTCTTGACACCGATCTGGGACCCGTCTGGCGCGACCAGGCGCACCTCGGGTGCCCGTATGTATCCGTTTATGTGCAGTTCAGCGATGCTTCTACCTCCTGTTGCAGCTACAAAAAACAGCAGGCGGTGCCTGCTGCTCACAGAGAAAGGACACATCGACCAGCGAGGGTTTCCCCAATCTGGCCATCGTTTCGCCCTGTGGACCCATGCTCACCTGCGTTGCCGGCAAGGACTCAATTGTCCGAACCGGTGCCCGAAATGGACTTTGTGGCCAAAATGGGCTTTGTAGGTGGCCGGGTGGGAAGCAGCATGCCTCCGCTTTGTCTTGGTTGTGGATATTCAGTGTAACCCGCCGTTCCTGGGTCATGAACTGGTTCGGATCACCAGGGCCGCAGCAACGGCCGCCTCGGCCGCCTCTGCACCCTTGTTACCGGGGCCCGGCTCCGACCGGTCCAGAGCCTGCTCGAGCGTGTATGCGGCTAGAACCGCGTTGGTGACGGGCTTGCCGGCGTCGAGCGCCACCCTGGAGAGACCGGAAGCCGACTGGTTGACGATCACGTCGTAATGATCGGTTTCTCCTTTGATCACCGCTCCGATCGCCACAACGGCATCGACTCCCCGCCCGGCAAGATAGGCGGCGGCGACCGGAAGCTCCCAGGCTCCGGCAACCCGGAGAACCAGGACCCGTCCCACGCCGGAGTCCTCCAGCGACTTGAGGGCTCCGTCAAGAAGGCGATCGGTTATGGCCTGGTTGAA
>CAZPIZ010000248.1:0-3283 GCA_964586615.1 uncultured Acidimicrobiaceae bacterium
CTGGACATGATCAACGCCTTGAACACGGGTCATGCCGGTTCGATGTCAACGGTCCACGCCAACAGTCCAGAGGAGGCCCTGTGGCGACTGGAGACTCTGGCCCTGTCCGGTGAGGAACGCGTCGGAGAAATGGCGGTGCGGCGCCAGCTCCGCTCGGCATTGGATGTCGTGGTCCAACTCGAGAGAAGGGATCGGACCCGCCGGGTGACTTCGATCGCGACGGTGACGGCCGATGGCGTCGAGGAGCTGGTGTGCTGACCGCCCTTCTGCTTGGGGCGGTTTGTCTCGGTTATCTGCCCGCGGTCGGGGGCGTTGCGATCGCGGTCATCCATGCCCATCCGCTGGTGGCGGTCCCGGCCCTGGGCATGGCGGTGGTCAGGAGTCGCAGGTTGGCAGATCGCTCGTCGCATCCCGAGATGGTCGCCTCGTTTCTCCGATCGGTTGCAGCAGAACTCAGGGCCGGTCGGTCGCTTCGGGTGGCGGTGGTCGACTGCGCACGGCTCGATCCCCGGCTCGGGCTCTCCAGGGTCATCCGTGTCGCCGCGGCAGGCAGGCCGATGGAACAGGTTGCCGACGAGATGGCGGCGTGCCGCGGAATGGAGGCGGTGGCGACTGCCCTGCGGGTTGCCGCCCTGACCGGTGGGTCGGCCGTACCAGTTTTTGAGTCGCTCGCTGGCGATGCCACGGATGAGGCCGCGCTCGCTCGCGAACGCCGGGAGCTGACGGTACAGGCCCGGTTGTCGATCGCGGTCGTGGGCGGGTTTCCGTTGGCGGTCCTTTGCTATCAGCTCGTATCCGGACAGGCGATGCGCCTGGTTCGTCAGGGCACTGTCGGAATCGGGTTGCTCACGCTGGGGGTGAGTTTGCTTGCCTTGGGTCTGGGAGCGGTCGCCCTTCTGATGAGAAGAGCCGGGCAATGAGACCCCAGGCAATGAGACACGCCTCGCATCCCCGAGTTGATCCCCTGATTGCTGGTTGCGGCGTCGCCCTGGTGGTGCGTTACCCGTGGCTGGCGGCCGGGTTCGGTTTGCGCTTGTGCATCGACCGCTATCGGACGCTGCGATCGCGCCAGGATGAGACGAGGAGGGCGGCGGCTGACGCCATGGTGGTGGGGAGGGTGGTTCATGTTGCGTTGGCCGGTGGTTTGCCCCTTGCGGCAGCTCTCGATCTGGCCGTCAACGAGGTTGGCCAGCTCGTGGACGCCGAGTTAACCGCCCTCTTGAGGGCGGCGCGACGGGAGGGCATGTCTGCGGCGATGGCGGGAAGCAGCGGACCGCTCATGAGGCCACTGTTTGCACGTATCACTCTCGCTCAAACCAGCGGCGCTCCGATGCAGGAAGCCGTCGCCGCCTATCTGGCCGAAAGTCGCTCGGCTCGAAGGGGGCAGGCGCTCGAGAAGGTTCGTCGTCTGCCAGTGACCCTCATGGTCCCCCTCGGTCTTCTGATCCTGCCGGGCTTCGTCGCTTTGTTTGTGGGTCCGATTGTCCTCAACTCCCTGATGGACCTCGTCGGGAGCCTGCCGTGATCTCACTTCCCCCCGGACCGGCCGGCCGCCGGACGCAAAGGAAAGGAGCTGGCAATGCCGGCAATTTGGTCGCGAATCCTGTCCCGTCTTCACGGGTCCCCTCTCTTGAGGGATCAGAGGGGACAGGGAACGGTCGAATACTTCCTCGTGATTCTGGCAGCGACGGCGCTGGCGGTGATCCTGTTCCGTTGGATGCAGGGGAGCGGGGGCACATCGATCATCAGCACCATCCTGGGTCGGGTGGTGTCGTGGATCGCCGGTCAGTTCTGACCCGACGGGACTCAGGAGGCGTGGCGTTGGAGATGGCGCTGACCATTCCCACGTTGATCCTCGTCCTGCTGGCCATGCTGGAGGTCATCGTGGTTGCACGCCTTCAGCTGGAGCTGGTGGCGGCCGCCCGGGAAGGTGCCCGGGTGGCCGCCACCGTCGTTGACCCAGCTGCTGCCGTGCGGGCGACTCAGGACGCAATCGGGCCAGGTCTCTCCGACCAGGTCCGGGTCGAGGTCACCAGGCCCACCGTCCCCGGGCGATTGGCAATGGTGCGAGTGTCCTTGCGTCACCAACTGGTGACTCCTTTACTCCGATGGGTGACCGTCGACCTGTCGGGCCGAGCGGTGATGAGGGTCGAAAGGTGAGTGAGCGGGGGGCTGGCTCGGTGATGGCCATCGCCGCAGTCACGTTGATCACCTTTGTCGGACTGGCGGTGGTGACGACGGCCCAAATTGTCATTGCTCGGTCACGCGCCGTGGCTGCCGCCGATGCAGCAGCCCTGGCCGCGGCTCCGATGACGTTTCCGCCCGTTGCTGGCGGTCGGTCGCCGGTCGAGCACGCCCGTGCCCTTGCGGAAGCCAACGGAGCGAGGTTGGTGGGCTGTGTCTGTTCCCCGGTCGCAACTTTCGAACCCAGGCGGGTTGAAGTGACAGTGGCCTTCCCGGTTGACCTTCCCATGCTGGGCCTGCGCTGGGTCCGTGCCTCGAGCGCGGCCGAGTTCGTGCCCTGAGATGCCGGGGTAGCGGCGGGCCATCAACGGAGTATGGCGCGAAGCAACCTTACGGCTCCACTCTTGGAGAGCGGCTCATTGAGGTTCCCGCATTTTGGTGATTGCACGCAGGAGGGACACCCGCTTGAGCACGGGCAGCGTTCGATCGCTTCGACCGTGGCCAGCCAATGGCGGCTACCCCGATCGAACGCCACCGGCGAGATACCGGCTCCACCAGGGTAAGCCTCATATATGAAGATGGTGGCGGTGCCGGTCGATGGGTGCCAGTTGGTAGACAAACCCCCTATGTCCCAGCGGTCACAGACCGCCATGAGGGGAAGCAAGGCGATCCCGGCATGCTCGGCGGCATGCAACGCCCCCAGCAGTTCGGGTCCCAATCCGAGGCCGTCAAGCAGCGCATCGGGCAGGGTCATCCATACCGACGCAGTCGTCATGATCGAGGCCGGAAGATCGAGGTCGACCGTGTCGATCAACTGACGGCTGCCGAGCTTGCGCCTCTGATACCCGACCACCTGGTTGGCGACCTCCACCATCCCCAGATGCAGTTTTGCCCCCCCAAGCTGGACGGATGCGATTTCGTCGACCACCGCGAGATCGGTCTCCTGTCGGGTCTGGGTGTAGTAGTCGACATGGGCCGGACTGACCGAGACCTGTTTTAGGCCGGTGTCCAGAGACCTCACCAGGTAGCTGTCCCCCTGGTGCAGGTAGATCGCACCCACATGCGCATCCCGGTAAACCCTGGCCTCGTCGAGGGTTCC
>CAZPIZ010000249.1:0-3269 GCA_964586615.1 uncultured Acidimicrobiaceae bacterium
GGTCCGCCGTTCGTGAGATGGCGGCGGCACTCATCGTGGGTGCCGTGCTGGCCTTCGACCCTTTCGGTTGGGCGGCCTTTGGCCCCCTGAAGTGGGCGGTTGTCTCGACGCTGTCGCTGGCTGCCGCCGCGGTCATGTGGCTTCGATCCTTTGACCACCACCTGCCTTCAACCCGGGCGTGGATTGCCTTTCTGGTTTGGGGCGCAATCTGCGCCGCCTCCGGGCTCGATCCGCTCTACTCGTGGATCGGCACCCCCGAGCGACACCTCGGTTGGGTTGGGTGGCTCCTGTTCGGTCTGGTGTTCCTGGTTGGTCAGAACCTGAGCAACCAGATCCGTGCGCTGGCCAGGGCAACGACCTTGGCCACCCTCGGTCTGACCACTTACTGCCTGTTCGAGCTAGGAGGGCTGGCGCCGATCGATCTGGCGATCGACTCGGCTCGGGTCGGAGGTCCGTTTGGATCTCCTGCCTATCTGGGAGCCGCGTGTGTGCTGCTGTTGCCGATTGCCGCCGCCCTCACAGCCGATCCCGCCGAGAAGGATCCATGGCGATGGACGGCCGCGGCCGCGCTGACCGGCGGTCTGGTGGCAATGGTGGCCAGCCAGACCAGAGCAGCCTGGGTGGGACTTGCGGCCTCGGCTCTGGTCACGGCGCCGCGGTGGTGGCCCACGGTGCGTCGTCGCTGGTGGCTTTTTGCGGCAGGCGCCGTCCTCGTCATCATCGCCACCCCTATTGGTCCCCGCCTGGTCGATGTCTTCGAAGGCGATTTCCGGGCGAGGGTCGACGAGTGGAGGATGGGAATCGCCGTCGTTTCCGAACATCCACTGCTCGGAGTGGGGCCCGAGGGGTACCGCCTTGCCTTTCCCACGGTGGTCGATGCCGACTACGAACGGCGCTACACCCGTCAAGCCACACCCGATCGCGCTCACAACGGAGCGCTGGACACGGCGGCAGCGTTCGGTCTGCCGGGTCTTGTGGCATACGTGGTCGCCGCGCTATTCATCACCAGTCGTTCCTGGAGGGCGGTCAAGAGCCGGACACCTCTGCTGGTCGGGATGGGCGCCGCCATCATCGGATACCTGGTCCAGCAACAGTTCCTGTTCCCTGTGGCGGAGATCGACATCATCTTCTGGCTGCTGGCCGGCGCTGTGGTAGCGAATACGGGTTCGATGACGAAGGGGACGAAGCCCCCGGTGCTGGTGCCAGTCGTACTGGGAGCTGTGTCGGTATTGGCGATGCTCGGCGGAGTCCTTGACGTCGTCGCCGATCATCATGTCCTGGATTCTCAACGGAGACCGAGCGCGGCCGTGGCTGCCTCCGACCTGGCCACCACCCTCAGACCCGACTCGATCCGATACTGGCTGGTGGCCGCCGGCGCACGGGCACGCGGTGGTGACCTGGACGCTGCGATCGGGCGCCTGGACCGGGCTCTCTCGATCTCCCCCCTCGACCCGATTCTGCTGGCGACCAAGGGCCAGATCTTGCTTGCCATCGCCGACTCGACTGGGTCCGGCGACGACATCGGCCGGGCAGTGATGTTTTACGATCAGCTCCTGGCCGGTGATCCGCACAATGGCCAAAATCTGCTCAGGGCGGGCACCGCTTATGCCCTGTCCGGCGACTTCGACTCGGCGGAGGATGCCTTCGTGGCAGCGGCCGATCTCGCACCCTTGAGTGCGGTTCCGTTCACCAACCTCGCCAGGGTGTATCTGACCACCGGGGATCTGGAACGGGCGGTGGATGCCTATCGCCGGGCGCTGACCATTGATCCCACCGCACCCGGCCTTGATGAGATTGCCGGGTTTCTCGAGGCGTCGGGAGCCAATATCGATGGATAGGGAACCGAAAACGCCTCCGGGGAGTGTTTAAGCGAGATGACGATCGAGACCGAGCAACCGTCGCGCCGTTGGTGGATAGTGGGGGCAGTCCTCGCTCTCTCAATCGGTGCCGGAGTGACGGTATGGGCTCTGAACCGCCCCCAACCGATCGAACCGTTCGCTGCCGATACGGGAGCTGCAACCGTGGCCGCCAAGTTCATCGATGCTGATCTGACCTGGGCGCCCGAGGCCACCACCATCGGCGGGTTCACCAGTGTCGCCATCTTTGGCAGCGATGGCGCGTTCTACGCCCTGTCCACCTCTCCGAGCGTGCGCCAGATGCCACAGGACGGGTCACCACCCGATTACTCGATATATAGGTCCGAGGATGGGGCAACGTGGACGGAGCGTCCGATCGAGGGACTCGGGACCGATCTGTGGCTCCGGAACCTCGCCGAGGCTGGAGGCAACCTCTACGTCGTCAGCACCGCCCCTGGAGTCGCCGATCCGGGCAATCAGGCCATCAGCGTCGGCGTGTCGGACGACGGTGGGGGGAGCTGGAACTCGACGGCGCTTGACCTCAGCGCCCGACAACCGCTCAACCTCGGCCAGGTCTTCGGGCAGTCGGTTCAGCCGCATGTAGCCGCCGGGCCGTCCCTAGTGGTAGCGACCGCATCGACCAGGTTCTTCATCGACTACAACAGCCTGGTCCCTCCCGGGATCTTGACCGAGTCGTCGTTCGCCCAACGCACCGCCACAGGCATCGAGGTAGTCGATTACAACCAACAGGGTGATTGCCTTGGCGAATTCTGTCCCCCCAGCACCAACCAGCCCCTGGTGGTTTGGCGAGCGACCTGGGCCGAGCTCGGGCTGCAACCCGAGCCCGATGGCGCCATCGAGACATTTGTGTCGAGAGATGGGGGCTCCACATTCGAAGAGACCGACAACCCCTTTGCCCTCGATAACGGAATCGATGCTCTCTACACCGTCGGCGATACCGTGATTGCGGTGGTGAGACCCACAGCCTTTTCGGCGGGAGCGCCACAGACCGTGAGCCTCTGGCGCACCACCGATGGGGTGGAGTGGGAAAGGGCCGCAGGTCTGCCGGCGATGGACGTTGTCATGACCGCCGGCATGACAGATGGAAAACTGGCGGCCATCGGTCAGTTGCTGACAACGCCGGTCATCGCCATTTCCGATGACGACGGATCCACCTGGAGAGCTATTGATGTCAGCGCCACCCTGCCGGGGGTTGGTCCCAACGACAGCCGCTGGATTTCGGCTGCCAGCGTCGGACCGGTTGGTGCCTTCGTGAATATCCAGACCTGGGTCCAAAACGCCGGGGTTGGCCAGCAAGGAGTGCAGGTCGACCAGCTCCTCGCCTCGTCCGATCTGGTCTCGTGGTCGGCGACGGCAAGCTCCGAGCTCGCCAGCGGCGGCCTCTACCAACTC
>CAZPIZ010000250.1:0-3267 GCA_964586615.1 uncultured Acidimicrobiaceae bacterium
GCCGAGGGGACAAAGGGCTACGCCCTTCCTTGAAGCGAGGGGACAAAGGTTACGCCATTAGGAAACGGGATTCTCGGAAGGCGGCGGGCCCGAGGTGGTGTCGGTCGGGAGCCAGATCACGGTGGTGCTTCCGGTGCTGTGTGCCTGCCGGGAAAACACCGTGAAGAAGCCCCCGTGCAGATGTGCCACCTGCTCGACGATGCTCAGGCCCAGACCCGACCCGGTTCGGGCCAAGTCGAAGCCGGGGCCCTGGTCGGCCACCGCCACATACGCCCAGCCATCCACCTGTCCTGAGACGATCCGCAGATCGGAACCGCGAGGAGCGACCCGCAACGCATTGTCGATGAGGTTGCCGAGGGCGCGGGTCAGCGACACCGGCTCAGCCTGAACAACGGCCGGCTCGGATACCACGCCGAGGGCGATGTCGGCGGTGGCAGCGGATGCGGAGAGGTCGCCCGCCACCTCCCTGGTCAATCCGGCCAGATCGACCGTGACCATGGCCGCTTGACCGTTCTGGAAACGAGCCGCGGCCAGAAGACCATCGATCATCGTGCCCATTCGTTCGGCGTTGCGGACCACTATCTCCCCCGTTGCCTTCCACTCCTCCACCGTTGGAGTCGGGTCATCCAACGTCACCTCGACGTTGCTCCTTATCACCGACAAGGGGGTCCGAAGATCATGTGAGGTATCGGCCAAGAACCTCCGCTGTGACTGGAAAGCGCCTTCCAATCGGTCGAGCATGCCGTCGAAGGTCGAGGCCAGGCGAGTGAGCTCGTCGTCCGGTCCCGGCAGGGCGATCCGGCGTGAAAGATCGGACGCCTCTATCTCCCTTGCGACCTGGCTGATGCGATCCACCGGCGCCAAAGCCCGCCCGGCGATCACCCAACCCACCACCAGGCTGATGAGGAAGAGCAAGGCGATGGCGAGCAGGGTGTAGCGAGCCAGTTGATCGAGCACGAACTGGTTGAACATGCTCTCGAGGGTCCGTACCTGGGCTTCCTCCAGGCGGGGGTCAACGATCAGATTGAACTTCCCGAGTTGCACCTGCTGGCCCCGGATGACGAGCCGGGTCTCGGTCTGGCGGGTCAGCTGCCAACGAACCGCGAGGTAAAGCAACGCCAGGATGACGCCACCCAAACCGAAGACCACACCGGAATACAGCGCAGACAGGCGGAACCGGATCGACCGGAAGACCTTGAGACGGGAGAACCGTGTCTTCATGTGTTCATCAACCTGGCTCATTCATCAAAATTGCTCATTGGGCCTGAGTTCGGAGCACGTATCCACGACCTGGAACTGTCTCCAAAGGCGGGGGGTCCCCCAACTTCTTGCGCAGATTCGAAACCGTCACCCGCACGGTGTTTGTGAAGGGATCAGCCATTTCGTCCCAGACATGCTCGAGCAGGGTTTCCTGGGACAACACCTCACCGGCATGAGCCATCAGGTATTCGAGAAGTGAGAATTCCTTGGCGGTAAGCGACAGCGAGACCCCGCCCCGGGTTGCTTCGAAGCGGGCCGGGTCGAGGGTGATGTTCCCGACGGTGAGGACCGGTGTGGCGGCTTCCTCCCTTCGCAACAAGGCCCTGGCCCTGGCTGCCAACTCGGCGAACGCAAAGGGTTTCACAAGGTAGTCATCGGCCCCGGCGTCCAGACCGGCCACCCGGTCCTCGATATCGTCCCGGGCCGTCAGCATCAATACCCGGGGACGGCGCCCTTCCAGGCTCGGAAGATCGCCGACCACCATCCGACGGCACAACTCGAGCCCTGATCCGTCCGGGAGATTCCAATCGAGGACGGCCAGGTCATAGCCACCTGAACGAAGCTTCTCTTCGGCGGGACCGGAACCAAGGGCGATATCAACCGCATATCCCTGTCGGCGGAGGCCTCGGGCTATCGCATCGGCAAGGTCGCGCTCGTCTTCGACCACGAGAACGCGCATTGCCAGAACGCTAATGCACCGGTCATAAGCAAGGGGTAAACCTCAGGGATCCACGGTTAAATGCGGCATGCCGACAAGTGACTGGAAGTTTGGCGACTGGAGCCGGTTTGGAGCTGTCCTGTTCGATCTCGACGGGGTCTTGACCGACACCGCCTCCATCCACTCCCGCGCCTGGAAGGTGACGTTTGACGACTTCCTCGCCCGTCGGGCCACGATTGACGGAACCGAGTTCGTTCCCTTTGATATCGAGACCGACTACCGCCAGCACGTCGACGGACGCCCCCGATTCGAAGGTGTCGACCAGTTCTTGAGGTCGCGCGGAATCGACCTTCCCTGGGGACGACATGACGATCCGGCCGGTGATGCGACCGTCTGTGCCGTTGGCAACCGTAAGAACGATCTGGTGGGGACGATCCTCAAGGAGCAGGGGGTGGAGGTCTATCCAGGCTCACTCGAACTGCTGAAACGGTTGGCGGCCGACGGCATGCCCATGGCGTTGGTTACCTCGTCGGCCAATGCCGGGGCGGTGCTGGCGGCAGGCAGCATCGCCGACATGTTCGCGGTCCGGGTCGACGGCAACGTGGCCTCTCGGCTCGGATTGCGAGGCAAGCCACACCCTGACCCGTTCCTCGAGGCGGCCCGCCAGCTCGGTGTGGACCCGAAAGAGGCAGCGGTGATCGAAGATGCGATCAGCGGGGTGAAGGCCGGTCGAGCCGGCGGGTTCGGTCTGGTTATCGGTGTCGATCGCCATGGGGATGCGCCAACCCTGCTGGCCGCCGGCGCCGATCTGGTGGTGACGGATCTGGGGGAACTGGTTTGAGGTTTGAGGTTCAAACCTCAAACCTCAAACCTCTTACCATCGCCCACCGTGCGGCCCCCCAAGGAATTCACCCCGCCCGACTACGGCTCGGACCCATGGGTCATCGAGGTCGGAGGGACCGATCCGGATCGGGCCGGTCTCCACGAGACCCTCCTGGCTCTGAGCAACGGGCACATCGGGGCACGGGGAAGCTTCGAACAAGGGGAACCGCGCCACCAACCCGGCGTGCTGGTGAACGGCTTTCACGAGACCTGGCCGATCGACTACCCGGAGGCCGCCTACGGGTATGCCAGAACCGGCCAGACCATCGTCTACGCACCGGACACCACCAGCCTGACCGTTGAAACCGACGATGGGCCACTCGACCTTGGCCAGGCTCAGGTCAATCGCCGGCTCGATCTCCGCACTGGGATCTTGACGACCACCGCGGTGTGGCCCCAGGTGACCGTCAAATGGGCCCGTCTGGTCTCGTTGACGAGGCGTCACTTGCTGGCCTTTCGAGTTGAAT
>CAZPIZ010000251.1:0-3263 GCA_964586615.1 uncultured Acidimicrobiaceae bacterium
CTGGTCACGACCAAGTGGTGGAAGGAAGAACGAAGGGGGATCTTCATCGATTTCAACCAGATGGCTCCCGACAAGACGGTGTCGTCAGCATACGGAGTGAGACCCACAGGCTACGTCTCTGCTCCCCTTCGCTGGGACGAGGTTTCAGAGGTGGCGATGGAGGACTTTCCTCTGGACACGTTCGCCGATCGCTATCGCCAGGTAGGCGACCTGATGGCGGGTATCGACCAAGCGGCGGGTCGGATCGACACACTTCTCGAATGGGTGCAGCGGGACGAGGCGGAGGGAATCGGTGATGCCCCCTGGCCTCCGATGTACCCGAAGATGGCTGGTGAGCCTCCGCGGGTGCAGCCTTCGAAGAAGCGCACGGCCGACACAGACGGATTCGAAGGCGAGGCCGGATCCAGATACACGATCGAGCAGTTTCTATCGGACAAGGGTGAGAAGGCTCAGAAGCTGTGGAACGAATTGGTCGCGCTGACGCGTCGTTGCGGGGATTTTGAATTCGCTCCAGCCAAGACCCGCAGCGGCTTCATGTTGCGTGCTCGCTTCGTGGTGGTCTACACCCTCAGCGAACGCGGCATGAGCTTCGGTCTGTCGCTGGCCTCACCGTTGGAGCATCCTCGATTTCGCAAGATCGATCGGGTCGGTGCTCATGAGTACTTCCACCATGTCCGGGTGACCTCTCCAGAGGAACTGGACGACGAGTTGGGCGAACTGGTGTGCAAGGCATACCAATGGGGCCTGGTCGGGGAGAAGTAGGAGCCGGACCGCCGAGCCACTGCGATCCCATCTCACGTCTCACGTGCCACGTCACACCTCTGATCTCCCATGCATTAGGTTTGCGAGATGGAATGGCCCTTTATCCCACCCATCGAAACCATGGAGGCCAAGGTCATGGAGGTCTGGCCGACCGAGGGCAAGATGCACTTTGCCTACGAGCCCAAATGGGATGGGTTCCGCGCCGTCTCATGGGCCGGGTCTGAGGTCCGTCTCGACTCTCGAAATCAGAAGCCGCTCCTCCGTTATTTCCCCGAGTTGACGATGGCACTGACCCAGCTTCCGGCCGGCACCGTGGTCGACGGTGAGGTGATCGTCGTGATCGACAACGTCACCGACTTTGACGCCCTCCAGCAACGGATCCACCCGGCCGCCTCCCGGATCAAGCTGCTCTCCAACCAGACCCCGGCCCAACTCGTTGCGTTCGATCTCCTGGCCGTTCGAGGGGACGATCTTCGAACCAGCCCTTTTGCTGAGCGACGGGAGCGATTGGAAGAGTTGGCCACCGGCCTCGGTGAATACTGGAACCTCACTCCGTCAACCATGGACCAAACCACGGCCAAGCGTTGGTTCGACGAGTTCGAATCTGCCGGGTGTGACGGGATCATTGCCAAGCCCCTTGACCAACCCTACGTCCACGGCAAGCGGGCGATGATCAAGATCAAGCACCGGCGTACGATCGACTGTGTGGTTGGGGGTTATCGGGAGCACAAGGATGGGGGGAAGATCGGTTCTTTGCTTCTCGGGCTGTACAACGAGGCCGGCGAGCTCCACTTCATCGGCCACTGCTCGGGCTTTGGCGACGTCGATCGGACCAAGATCTTCAAGCAGTTTCAGGAACTGAAGACCGAAGGCTCATTCGGCGACGAGGCGAGGATGCCAGGCGGTGTCAGTCGGTGGAGCGGGGACAAGGATCTCTCTTGGACCCCGGTCCAGCCCGGCGTGGTGGTCGAGGTCAGCTACGACCAGTTGGAGGAGGGGAGGTTCCGCCACGCCACCCGCTTCCACCGCTGGCGACCCGACAAGGACGCCAAAGCCTGCACCATGGACCAGCTCGAACGGCCCGAGGGCGCCGGCTTCGCCGAGGTCGTGTCCTGACCTCCTTTCGCGACCCGAGCGTCATTCGGGGCGCATCGTTTGGGTGATAGAAACGGAGTCATGGGGGTTCTGAAGGCGACCTGGGACCGGTTCTCGGAGAAGAGGGGGAGCACGCTGGCCGCGGCCATCTCTTACCGGGCGCTGTTTGCCCTGGCACCCTTGCTTGTGGTGGCGGTTGCTTTGGCCGGCGCGATCTTTGGCGAGGATGCCGCCACCGGAGAGCTAGCTGCCCAGCTCGAGCGGGCCTTGGGTTCTGAGATCGCCGAGGCCGTCGAGGAACTCGTGATTTCTGCCAGCGGGTCGCAGACGGCGGGTTGGATCGGGGTCCTCGTCTTCATTTGGGCAGGAAGCGGGTTATTCGTCGAGATCCAGGGCGCATTGCGGGTGATCTACGACATAGGGGCGGAGAGATTGCAGGGGTTCTGGAGTGCTGTCCGTCGTCGACTGGTGACCGTTGCCGCCGTTGTCTCCAGCGCTCTCATGCTGGCGATCTCGGTGGCGGGTGCGACGGCTGCAGCCTGGTTGCGGGTCGAGTGGGCCGCCCGGGGAGTCGGGTGGCTTATCTCGCTTGGGGTGTTGGTCGGCGGGGTGGCCCTCGCATTCCGTTACCTGACCATCGATCGGCCGCCGTGGCGGTTCGTTGGCCTGGGTGCCCTGGCCACCGGGGCCGCCATTCTTGTTTCTGGCTGGGGGGTGGGCTTGTTTATCTCGAGGGGCGGCGGTGGCGGAGCTTCTGGTATTGCCGGCAGCCTTGTGGCTGTGCTCCTGGCGGTCTACGTGCTCTCGAACGTCATCTTGTTCGGAGCCACTCTGACCAAGATCGCCTCGCTTACCGCCAACCCTCAACCTCTCTAGTCTTTGATCAATGGCAATCGACATCGCCGGTTTCGTCACAGATCTGAAGGACCACGCCATCGAGCACGGTTTTCATGTTCACGACGAGCGCCACTTCATGGAGACTTACTCCCTCCGTCAGTCGTGGGAGGTCGACCTTCATCCGGAGGACGCCTGTGGTGGACCGCTTGACCTTCATCTGAGTCTCGATGTTGAACCACGGGTGGTCCTTTCCCTTCAGGATCGGCTCGACGCGATGGAAGACGACTGGGAAGAGCCCGAGGACCTGTACCGGCTCGATCTCTATTTCAACTGGCAGCTGCCCAGTCTTGCCAACCCTCCCGATCTTCTGGTGTTGGGGACCGATCTGGCTGGCGTGGGTGGAGTGGACCTACCTATCAAGGTGGCAGCGGCGGAGTCGATCGCCTCGATCACGGATGCTTCGGAGCGGACCGTGCAGGTGGTTGGCCAATGCCAGGTCTCGCTGGTCGACGTCCTGATGGGCAGGGAGCAGTTGTGCGAGGAACTCGACAGGGCAAAAGCCGTTTCGG
>CAZPIZ010000252.1:0-3257 GCA_964586615.1 uncultured Acidimicrobiaceae bacterium
CGAAGCCCGTCCTCGGCACCCGCCATGTCGATGGCGTTGACGTCCATGTGATCGGCCAACCACGGCGCCAGCTCGGGCGGGCTCCCGGTGAGAACGTTCACCACTCCGGGAGGCACGTCGGAGCTGTCCAGCACCTCGGCAAAAGTGATGGCCGTCATCGGCCCGGGCTCGGAGGCGAGCACCACCGCCGTATTGCCGCTGACGATCACAGGAGCCAATCGCGAAACCAGACCAAGGAGAGCCGGGGCCGGCGGCGCAATGACACCCACCACGCCGGTCGGCTCGGGTGCTGAGATGTTGAAGAAGGGTCCTGCCACCGGGTTGAGATTGCCGTAGATCTGAGAGAACTTGTCGGCCCAACCCGCGTACCAGACCATCCGATCGATGGAATTGGCGACCTCGGATCGAGCCTTGGCCGGGGTAGAACCACCGTCCTCAAGTTGCTCCTCGAAGGCGGCTCTGCGATCTTCCATCATCTCGGCGATCCGGTAGAGGATCTGACCGCGGTTGTACCCCGACCTCTCCGCCCACTTGCTCTGCGCGGTCCTAGCCGCCCGCACCGCCTCCCGTAGATCCTTGCGCGAGGCCAGGGCCACCCGGGCCAGCACCACGCCGTCCGGATTCAGGGCCGGGTAGGTGCGTCCCGACTCGGATCGCGGAAACTCGCCGTTGATATAGAGCTTGTAGGTCTTGCGGACGTCGAGACGGCTCATTTGATTCCCTTTAGGCGATTCCCTTGAGATAGCCGAGCAGCCCATGCCGTCCGCCCTCGCGTCCGAAGCCGGATTCTTTGTAACCGCCAAACGGCGAGGCAGGGTCGAATTTGTTGTAGGTGTTGGCCCACACCACCCCAGCCTGAAGCCGGTCGGCCATCCACAGAATCCGTGAGCCCTTCGAAGTCCACACCCCGGCCGACAAACCGTAGGGAGTGTTGTTGGCCTTCTCGATGGCTTCGTCCGGGGTGCGGAAGCTCATGATCGAGAGGACCGGCCCGAAGATCTCTTCCTGGGCGATCCGATGACTCTGGCTGACGCCGGTGAAAAGGGTTGGACGGAACCAGAAGCCATTGCGGGGCAGCACGCAGTCGGGCTGGAACATCTCGGCACCCTCGGCCCGCCCGGCCTCTACCAACTCGTTGATCCTGGCGAGCTGTTCGGCCGAGTTGATGGCGCCGACGTCGGTGTTCTTGTCGAGGGGGTCCCCGACACGCAGAGTTGACAGTCGTTTCTTCAGCTTGTCGACGAACCGATCGTGGATCGACTCCTGGACGAACAAACGGCTTCCCGCACAACACACATGGCCCTGATTGAAGAAGATGCCGTTGATGACACCTTCGATCGCCTGGTCGATGGGGGCGTCATCGAAGATGACATGGGCCGCCTTTCCTCCCAGTTCGAGAGTGACCTTTTTGCCGGTTCCGGCCAGGCTGTTGCGGATGAGCTTTCCCACCGCGGTCGAACCGGTGAACGCAACCTTGTCTACGTCCGGGTGATTGACGAGACCAGACCCGGTTGCTCCGGCGCCTGTGATCACGTTCAGCACTCCGGGGGGAAGACCCGCTTCGGCCGCCAGCGCCGCGAAGGTCAACGCCGACAGCGGCGTGGTCTCGGCCGGCTTCAGCACAACGGTGTTGCCGGTCGCCAGCGCCGGAGCGATCTTCCAGGCAAGCATCATCAAAGGGAAGTTCCAAGGGATCACCTGCCCGGCGACGCCGAGAGGTTTCGGATCCAATCCGGGAAATGCGTATTCGAGCTTGTCGGCCCAGCCGGCGTAGTAGAAGAAATGCGCCGCCACCAGCGGCAGGTCGACGTCGCGTGATTCCTTGATGGGTTTGCCGCCGTCCATGGTTTCGAGGACCGCCAGCTCGCGAGAGCGCTCCTGGACCATGCGGGCGATGCGGAACAGGTATTTGGCCCGTTCCTTGCCCGGCATCGATCCCCACGAACTCTCGTAGGCGGCGCGGGCCGCCTTCACGGCGCGGTTGACGTCCTTCTCCCCCGCCTCGGCAACCTCGGCCAATTGTTCTTCCGTTGCCGGGTTGATGGTCGGGAAGTACTTCTTGGAAAGGGGTGCCCGAAACTCGCCATCGATGAAGAGCCCGTACCGCTGCTTCAACGAGACGATCCCTGTCGACTCTCGCGACGGCGCGTATTTCCAATCGAGCGGCTTGCTCGCCGCCGCGACCACACCTGACTGGCGAACGCTCACCTCGGGTTCCTAATCACCACGCACCACTCCTCAGTCCTTCGTGAAGTAATCGCCCGACTGATAACGCCCGGTCTTCAACCATCGGATCTGCATGAGTACATCATTGAGCAAAGTTGAGGCCCCGAAACGAAACCAGTCCGGGGTCATCCAGGCGGAGCCGAGGGTTTCGTTGAGCACGACCAGGTAGCGGATAGCGTCCTTGGCGGTTCGAATCCCGCCGGCGGGCTTCATTCCCACCTGAACGCCGGTGGCCGCGTAGAAGTCTCTGATAGCTTCCAACATCACCAGCGTCACGGGCAGGGTGGCCGCCGGCTGAACCTTGCCGGTCGATGTCTTGATGAAGTCGGCTCCGGCCGCCATTGCCAGCATCGACGCCCGACGAACGTCATCGAGGCCACCCAGTTCCCCCGTCTCAAGGATCACCTTTAGGTGGGCCCGATCACCGCAAGTCTCCTTGACGCGGCGAATCTCGTCGAAGACCTTGAAGTAGGCGCCAGACAGATA
Organism: uncultured Acidimicrobiaceae bacterium; assembly: GCA_964586615.1. GTDB lineage: Bacteria > Actinomycetota > Acidimicrobiia > Spongiisociales > ZC4RG35 > DATEEG01. The sequence continues at coordinate 2,713 of CAZPIZ010000252.1, forward strand.
GGCCCCGCGGTCGATGACCATGTCGACCTCATCGGCCCCCATTGCCACCACCGACGAGGTCTCGACCAGCTTGGCCTTGGTGTCGATCTGCCCGGAAGGGAAGTAGGTCGCCACCGAGGCAACCTTGACCCCCGATCCCTCCACCGCCTCGAGGGCATAAGGCACCATCGCCGGATAGACGCAGACCGCGGCCACCGAAGGCACAGAAGGATCGACCGGGTCCGGGCGCATGGCCTTGGCCGACATCTGGGCAACCTTGCCGGGAGTGTCCTTTCCCTCCAGAGTGGTGAGATCCATCATCCGGACCGCCAGCGTCAGAGCATCCATCTTCGAGTCCTTCTTGATGGACCTGGTTGAGAGGAAAGCCACCCGCTCGGTGACGCCGACCTCGTCGACGCTTGCCACCGATCTCAAGAACGATGCCAGGGTGGGGGTAGTGACCCGTCCCGGAAGGATGGACGCACGGCGATCGGCGTCGGTACCCGAAAGATCTCCCCGGGCGGGAGCAGCTGTCAAAGCCATGGGCACCCGATGCTAGGCCGCGC